>CAMEJH010000005.1 GCA_945919455.1 uncultured Clostridium sp.
ATAATATGGTATCTAACACCTGGAAGGTCTTTTACTCTTCCTCCTCTGATTAGAACTACACTGTGTTCTTGTAAGTTATGTCCTATACCTGGGATATAAGATGTAACTTCATAACCATTTGAAAGTCTAACTCTGGCAACTTTTCTTAATGCTGAATTTGGCTTCTTTGGTGTTACAGTTTTTACTACAGTACATACACCTCTTTTTTGTGGTGCTTTGTTATTTGTTAATGTTTTATTTTTTGAATTCCATCCATGTTGTAAAGCTGGTGCTGTAGATTTTGCCTTTGAAGTTTGTCTTCCTTTTCTTACTAATTGATTAATTGTTGGCACTTAAATTTCACCTCTTTTCTAATTTTTACTATTATAAAAACCGCTACGGAATTGCCAATTAAAGGCAAATTTCATCGCGGTTTATATTTTATCATTTTTTCCTTATTATGTCAATGTTTTTATGATATTTTTTAATATTTTCCTTCTGGTAATGCATTAGCATTATTTGAATTAAATGTTCTTTTTAATATATATCTTATTTTGCTCAGTCCTGCATTCCATCCTATTATATCTATTTTTTCATTTTTCTTTGCATTTTTGCATATTTTTGATAATATTTCTTTTTCTTTTTTATTAAGTGATGTACCATCCATATAAGAAATATTATATGTAATACTTGGAATTGCTTCTATTTCGCTTTCATCATTTTTTGAAAAAGACATTGCATAATTATATATTAAATTTTGTGCATCATAATTGTATTGTTTTGCAAATTTAACTAATACTTCGCAGATTATAGGATCTATCTTTTTTATTACTTTTTTATCTAATGCTCTATATTCAGCTACAGCATAATTAATTAATATTTCTTTTAATTCTTCTCTATTTTCTTTATCTTTTAATATAATATTTCCAGTTTCAGCTTTTCTTGGGTATACATCAATTTCTTTTTCATTGCTTAATTGAGCTTTGTATACAAGTTCTCCATTATCAAATTTTGCGGTAATATTTGCTATTGTAACTTTTTCACCAAATGTAGGAATTTCCTGTGTCTTATCTATAGTTTCTTCAAAAGTTATTATTTCTTCTTCCGCATTTTCCTGTATTGGTTGAACTTCTGCTTGTCCTTCAACTTTTTGAACGTTTTCAAATGTTTCTAATTTTATGGTTTGTTCTTTATTATCTAGTTCTTCAACTTTAGAAACATTAGAAGTTTCTTCTATAGGTTGAATATCTTCTAGTGTTATTTCATCAAGTGCTTCTATTTCTTCTACTTTTATTTCTTGAATTGGTTCAATTTCTTCTACTTTTATTTCTTCTATAGGTTGAATGTCTTCAATATTTATTTCTTCTAGTGGCTCTAAATATTCTATTTCTACTTCTTCTAAAGGATCTACCTCTTCGATCTCTTGAATAGTACTTACTTCTGGTTCTATCTCTACATTTTCTGCAAATTCAGAATTAGTTTCTGTTAAAGGCAAAGTTATTGCCTCTTCTGTCACTTCTTCTGTCTTTTGTATGTTTTCTTGTTCTTCTACAATGTTTTGTGCATTTTCTATTTGTATGCTTTCTTCTATTTCTTCTATTACAGCTTGAACTTCTTGATCAGATACATTTTCAGATATTTTTTCTGCTTGTTCCTCTACTAAATTTTCTGCAGTCTCTTCTTTTATTTCTTCTATTTCGTTTTTTGCAACTGGTTCTTGTGTTTCTTCTCTTATGATTAAATTCCAGTTTTCGTTTTTAACTGCTCTTTTATATCTTGCTAATTCTGATAGTTCTTCTTCTTTCTTTTCTATTCTAACATCAAATTCGGATATTTGTTTTTGCTTTTCATTATATTCTTCTTCTTGAATTTTATTTTCTTTTTCTGCATTTTCTGAAAGTTCTGGCATTCTACCAAATCTTGTAAAAAACTCTTGTTTTTGTACTTCATATTTTGCATTTCTAGCTTCTTGTAATAGCATACTTTCTTCTATATCTTTTTTTTGTTCTTCTATTTTACGGATTTCTCTTATTCCTTCTGAAATTAGATTATCTATTGTTATATTTACTTGTTTTTTTATTTCTAGGTATCTTGAATTAAGTTTATTTTGTAATTCTTGACTTTGGTTACCTAACTCAGCTATTTGTTCTCCAAGCTCACTAATTTCAGCCTCTGCATCTTCCGCATAAGCATTATTTGTATTTTCATTTAATGATTTTTTACAATTTCTTTCTTGAGCTATTTTATTTCTTTTAGCTTCTATTTCCGTAATTTGTTGTGTCATTTGTTGCTTCTCATAAATGAAATTTTTTATAATTTCTTGTATTTCTTCTAATCTGTTCATTCCCTAACCTTATCAAGTAATTGCTTACTTAATAAACTCCTTTCATTAGTTATCCTATTCTATTTCATTTTATATTCTAACACAACAATTTTTTTTGCACAAGACTTTTTTTGTAAATTTTTTTCTTTTTTTACATATTTTTGTTTTTTAATGCCGAAAGTGCTCTATCCGCAAGCTTTTCGTATTTTAATTTTTTGTCTTTTATTTTTGTTTCAAGTTCAGGTAGTATTCCAAAATTAGCATTCATTGGTTGAAATTTTCTATTTTCTGTAGAGATATACTTTGCTAATGCTCCTATCATAGTTAAATCTGAAAAAATAGTCTTATCCTTGTTTTCAAATTTATGGCACGCATTTAGGGCAGCAACCATTCCAGATGATATAGATTCTACATACCCTTCTACTCCTGTAATTTGCCCAGCAAAAAATATATTAGTATTACTTTTTAGATTATATGTATTGTCTAGTAATTTAGTAGAATTTATATATGTATTTCTATGCATTACACCATATTTTACAAATTCTGCATTTTCTAATCCAGGTATCATTGAAAATACTCTTTTTTGTTCTCCAAATTTAAGATTAGTTTGAAATCCAACTAAATTATATATTATTCCATTCGTGTCGTCTTGCCTTAATTGTACTAAAGCATATGGTCGTTTTGCAGTTCTGGGATCATCAAATCCCACCGGTTTTAATGGTCCATATCTTAATGTATCAATTCCTCTTTTTGCCATTATCTCTAGTGGCATACATCCTTCAAATATTTCCTTTTTTTCAAAATTATGTAATGTTACTACTTCTGCATTTATAAGTTCATTACAGAATTTTTCATATTCTTCTTTGTTCATTGGAAGATTTATATAACTTGCATCTTGATCTTTTATTCTTTTTCTCCATTCTTCTTCTGTTTCATTTTTTGCTTTTTCCTGTTCATATCTATTGCCATAAAATGCTATATTAAAATTCACGCTTTCTTTTGTTAATATAGGTGCTGCTGCATCATAAAAGTATAATTTATCTTCTCCTGTTATCTTAGATATTTGTTTTGCTAATCCTTCTGATGTCAGTGGGCCTGTTGCTATTATTACAATTCCTTCTTTACTTATTTGTTCTATATTTGTTATCTCTTGATGTATTATTTCTATTAGTTCATTTTTTTCTATTTGCTCTGTTACTTTTTTTGCAAATATTTCTCGGTCTACCGCTAATGCTTGTCCTGCAGGCACCTGTGTTTCATCTGCTACTTCTATTAGTAATGAGTCCAATTCTCTTAATTCTTCTTTTAATAATCCACATGCATTTGTATGTAAATTTGATTTAAATGAATTGCTACATACTATTTCTGCTAAGTTTTTGTTACTGTGTGCTTCTGTAAACTTTACTGGTTTCATTTCGTATAATTTTACTTTTATACCTCTTTTTGCTATTTGATATGCCGCTTCACATCCTGCTAGCCCTCCACCTATTATTGTTATATAGTCTTTCATAATTTTACCTTCTTTTTTACTTTATTTTTAAATACCAATATATTACTATTTCATAGCCAAAACATAGCTAATGTTTAACAATCTAAGCTTAGCATTATTCAATAGTAATATATTGGTATTTAAATAAAAATTCTTAATAATAACTACTCAAATAATTTCATTATATCTTCTTTAGAAAGTTTACTAATAAATGATGTCTTAGTATCAAGCATATTATCTATTAATTCAGACTTTCTTTGTTGCAATTCATATATTTTTTCTTCTATAGAGTTTTTAGTAATTAACTTATATACTTGAACATTGTTTTTTTGTCCTATCCTATACGCTCTATCTGTAGCTTGATTTTCTGCAGAAGCATTCCACCATGGATCATAATGTATTACCATATCAGCACCAGTCAAGTTTAATCCAGTGCCACCGGCTTTTAATGAAATTAAAAATACCTTAATATCTTTATTTTCGTTAAATTCATCTACCATTTTTATTCTGTCATCAACTTTGGTAGCTCCTGTTAATTTAAAGTACTTTATGTCTTTTTCTTTCAATTCATTTTCTATAAATTCAAAAACTGATGTATAACCAGAAAATAATAAAATCTTATGTCCTGAATCTGTTGCATCTTTTACTATTTCTATGCATTGCTCTAGTTTACTACTTCCTCCAGTATAATTTTTTATAAATAGTCCTGGATGGCAACATATTTGTCTTAATCTTGTAAGTGCAGCTAGTACTTGTATATGGCTTTTTTCAAAGCCTCTAATGTTTATTGTATCTGCTACTTCCTGCTTTGCTTGAGCCAAATAATTTAAATATATTTTTTCTTGTTCTTCTTTCATTTGATTATTTAACACTGTTATAGTTTTTTCAGGCAATTCTGTTAGTACTTGCTTCTTTGTTCTTCTTAATATAAATGGTTCTATCAACATTTTTAATTTATTCATTGCTTTTAAATCATTATCTTTTACAATAGGTGTTTCAAAAGCTGTTTTGAATTTTTTATAGCTAAATAAGTAACCTGGCATTATATAATCAAATATAGACCATAATTCTGCTAATGAATTTTCTATTGGTGTTCCTGTTAAAGCATATCTAGTATCTGCTAATATGTCTTTTACAGCTTTTGCATTTTGTGTATTACTATTTTTTAAATATTGTGCTTCATCAGCTATAGCATATCTAAATTTATATTTTTGTTCTCTATATATTTCAATATCTCTTTTAAGTAAATCATATGATGTGATTATTATGTCAAAATCTTTTATTTTGCTTATTTGTTCCTTACGTTCTAAAGCGTTTCCCTTTATAACTAAAGTTTTTAGTTCATTTGTGAATTTTTTTGCTTCGTTCTGCCAATTTAGTGTTAATGAACTTGGACATATAACTATTGATGCTCTTCTTTCTTGTTTTTCTCCCACATATCCTGCTATTATTGATAACATTTGTATCGTTTTTCCAAGTCCCATATCATCTGCAAGTATCCCTCCAAATTTATAATTATCTAATACTTTTAGCCATTTATATCCTGTTTTTTGGTAATATCTTAATATTCCATCAAGATTAGCTGGAACAGTTATTTCGTCTCCTCCATTTTCTTTGTCCAAACTTGATACTATTTCTTTATAGTCAGAATTTTTACTTATTTGTGTATTTGAAACAGTTTTTAATAATTGATTCAAGTATAAGCTTCTATTAATTGGTAAATGTACATTTCCTTTTTCTAAGTCTTTATAGCTAATATCCATACCTGTCATTAGCTTATCAACAAATTCTATATCTGGATTTTCTTCTAAACTTATAAAACTACCATCTTTTAGTTTATGGTATTTCTTTTTTAGAGTATATTTTTCCATTATTTCTTGTAGTTCTTTTATATCTATATTTAAGTTGTTTAAATCTATACTTAATAAGTTATTTTCTATTTTAACTCCTAAGCTTCCTATTTTAGGTTGTTTTATTTGTTTAGTTTTAAAATTATCTGTTACCATTACTTCAAAATTTTGCATATATTTATTTATATCATTTGATAAAAATTCAAAGATTTTATCATCATCTGGAAGTATAAAACATTCTTTTTGAGCATAATACATAAATCCTGTTTTTCTTATTATATTGATCGCTTTGTTCTCTGCTACTATATCTCTAGGGTATTTTATATCGATTTTTTGTTGTAATGGATTAAATTCTTCTTCTCCATAGCAGAACCTTGCATCAGCTATTATATATTCATTCTCGTCAAAATCTAAAAACATTTTTACTACTAATTTTTTAGGTTTGTATTTTTCAATTTCATCTTCGTTTATGTCTTTAAATTCAATACCGTCCTTAATTTTAGGCAAAATTACTGAAAATAATTCTGGCAACTGTTCTGTGCCAAATATTAATTCTGTTAAAAAGTTTTCTTTAAAGATTTTCAACATTTTTAAAGTTGTTTCTTCATATTTTTTATTGCATTTATATAATGCATTTGCTTGTAAAATATATTGATTATCCTTTCCTTGTAGTATTTCTATTTCTCGCAAAATATCAATATTTTCATTAATTGATATTTTATATTCATTTTCGCCCTTTTTTTGCATCACAAAATGCAAATTAGGATTTTCATCTTTTAGTTCAATCCTACTTTCTTGATATTCCTTCTGGAATAATATTTCTCTTGATTTTAAAATATCAAAAATTTTATCTAAATCACTATTACTTAATACTATATAACTTTCATTCATAGCTTTCCCATAATACCTAAAATTAGAGTTTGCTTCTGAATTAACAAAATGTATTATCTCTGCATTTTTTAAGATAAATTCTAATAGTTCTTGATCTTTCTCTTCAAAATTTTCTTTTTTATGTATAAATTCTAATTTACTTCCATATTTATATTTTTCTTTTGAAATCATTCTATTGTAAAAATCAGACAAGTCTTTTAATTTATACATTCTTTGATTCCCAATTTTAAATTCTATTCTTAAATTGTTGATATATTTATCATAAATAAGTTTAGGCTCTATTCTTACTTTCTCTTTGTTTTCTTCTTGTTCGTTTGTTTGAGATATTTCTTGCATTTCTTCTGCATAGAATGTGTTTACTATCTGCTTAAAACTTCTATATTTAGAGTCTACATTTAAATTTTTATTTATTTCAATTCTGTTTTGTTTTTTTAGCATTTCTTCATATTTTGTTTTTTCTGTAAATTCCATCATTGTTGCCACTATATGTTTACATGCAGCATATCTTTCTTGATAATCTGCACATTCACATGTTACATCTTCTATTTCATTATGACTAACACATATATGTGTTCTATAAACATCTTGTCCAGTTACTTTTCCCGTTATTTCAAAATTTTCTGGATTATCATAATTGATTTTTTCAATTTCTGTTCTTCCTGTTCTCATATACAGTCTGGCTTTTTCTACTCTTGTACTTCCCGCATCTTCATATAGTTCTTGGATTATTTCATTATTAACTAACATGTTTTTGCTCCTTGCCTTTTTCTTGGCTCATTATTATATAACATTTTTTATTTTTTTGCAATACAGTTATAGAATTTTTATTTGCTTACTCATTTTGCATTTATAAAAAATTACTGGTGGTATTAAGCAACTTATTTTTTATATTTTTTTGTTATTATCTAATTGTATTATTATAATAGAAAGATGGTATTAATATGGAGCAAGATATATATTTTTTAGTGGGGCAAAATATAAAGAAGCAAAGGAAATTAAAAGGACTTACCCAACTTCAATTAGCAAATAAGTCCTATTTTAGTTATGAGTTTATTAGAAAAATAGAATCCAGAAGTGCTTGTAGAAATACATTTTCATTAGATACTGTTGATAAAATTGCTAAGGCATTAGATGTTGATGTTCGATTGTTATTTGAACCTCTTGATAATAACCATAAGTAATATACTGTTTTCATAAAAAAATCAACCATTATGGTTGATTTTTTATATATTAAATAAATATGTAGCTTCTAAATCTGCTTCGAACATTAATAATGCTAAAGGATATTTCTTATATGCTAATCCTATTGTTGTATATTGCTCTTTAGGTTCTGTAAATCCCATATGCCAACGAATTGCATACTTTTCTTCACTTGTTAGTTTCATATATTCTGTAATCATCATTACAGACTTTTCTCCATGGCCATATGGAATAGTATCATCTACTGTGTAATATGGCACCTTTTCCCACACTCCTAAAGCATTTTTAGCATTTCTATAGTCTATTTTATAAAAGTTTGCTTTACATACATCATGTAATAATGCTACTATTTTTAATGTATCTTCTGATATATTTAATTGTACAGGCGAATTTTTAACTTTTTCTACAAGTATTTCATATACTTTCATACTGTGTTCTACTAATCCACCTGCATAATCACCATGAAATCTTGTACTTGCAGGTGCAGTAAAAAAGTCTGTACTTTCTAAAAATTTTATAAAATCTTCTAATCCATCTCTATTTACTGTCCTTAATATTTTTAAAAATTCTTCTTTCATATTTACCTCTTTTTTTCTTTTATTATATTTGTTACTGCTTCTACTACTTCCTCTATTGTCATTTCGGTTGAATCTATATATATAGCATCTGTTGCTTTTGATAATGGTGCAATTTCTCTATGGCTATCTATATAATCTCTTTCTTTTACATTTTTCAGAATTTCATCATATGAGATTTCTATACCATTTTCTTCATTTTGTTTAAATCTTCTCTTTGCTCTTTCTTCTGGTGTAGCATCTAAATATATTTTTACATCTGCATTTGGAAATACATTTGTTCCAATATCTCTTCCTTCCATTATTACATCTATTGTTTTTGCCATTTCTCTTTGCATATTGGCCATACATTCTCTTACTTGCTTTACAGTAGATACTGGTGATACAAATTCATTTACCTCTTTACTTCTTATTTTTAAAGTTACATCTTTTCCATTTAGAAATACTTTTTTAGAATCTTTATCATCTACAAATTCAATTTTAATGTCTTTTAAAATTGAATTTATTCTATTTAAATCTTCTATTCCAGCATTATTTTCTAACATTGCTAGAGTTACACATCTATACATAGCGCCTGTATCTATTGTGACTAAATTTAATTTCTCTGCAACTATTTTAGTTATTGTGCCTTTTCCACTACCTGCTGTTCCATCTACCGCTACTACAAATCCCATTATATTACTTCCCTTCTATTAACATTAATCTTCTTTTTCTTTTGTTAATATAAATCCTGTTGATATAAATCTAGTTCTGTGTGCTCCTGAGCTGTCTATTGGATCATTTATTATTTCACCATTTACTACCATTACGCTTGATGTTCCTCCATCTAGATTAGCTGCATTATATGCTCCATAATTTTGCATTATTTCTATTAAATCATTCATATCTGCACCTGGTTTAGATACTGTTCTTCCATCTATTACAAGAAATAGTACTATACCATCTTTTCTCTGTCCTATAGCTGTTCTTGGTGCTGTTCCCCATCCACCATTTCCTAAAACTTTTGATGGTTTTCCATTTATTATTAAAAATGGTCCAAATGTTACAGCATCTCTTATCTTCATTTCTTGAGCTTGCTTTACAGTCATTTTTCCTAAAACTAATTTATCCTCTTCTGTAAATCCTATTATTCCTCCTGAGCCATTCCAACTTTTTGATGTTATTAATTTTCCTCCTGAAAACGTTATACCTAAAGGTTGTGCTCCATTACTATTAAAATTAGGATCTTCAAATCCACCACCATTTATTGCAATTAATGCATCATTATCTTTTGCCATTGTTTTTAGATATTGTCCACTGGTTCCCAATTTTTTTGTATATACTGTCTTTACTCTTGATGGATCATATATTACTGCTAAATACCCACTATATCCTTTTCCTTTTATATCTATTATTTTATAATCATCATTATCTGGATCTTTTTCTAATACTGCTTTTTCATATTCATTTGCATATTCTTTTTTAGGCACTGTTGTTTTATCAACAACTACTGTATTTGTATCTGTTATTTCATCAACTTCTTGAACTTTGTTTTTATTTAACACCTCTTGTATTGTTTCATCATCATAAAACCATGTTGCAAAATATTGATGTGTCATTGTTGTCATTGCTGTTGTTATTAGCCATTCTCTAAATCCTGAATAAGGTCCATATAATAAAAATAGTCCTGATGATCCGCCAGCAATAATTAATATAGCAAATATTATTAAAATCTTCTTAATTCTTTGTTTTCTTTCTTTTCTTTTTCTTGTTCTTTTTACTAACTTTGGTTCTTCTATTTTTTCATCTTTTTCCATTTTAATTCATCTCCATATTTTTGTCTTGACTATTATAACAATTTTTTTTATTAATAGCAACATTTTTAAATATTTTTTATATTTCTTAATAAATACCTATATTATTGACATTTTTTCTATTTTTTTGGTTCATTTATATTGATATTATGTCAAAAACAATGTATAATAATGCTTGTAAAAGGAGGAGTTTATATGCAATCAAACAAAATTGAGCCAAAAACCCTAGCAGGTTTTATGGAATTATTGCCAAATGAGCAAATATTATTTAATCAAATGAAAGAAACAATTAGAAAGTCTTACGAAAAATTTGGTTTTTTACCTCTTAACACACCAATAATTGAAATGGCTGATGTTTTACTTGCTAAAGCCGGTGGAGAAACAGAAAAACAAATTTATCGTTTTAATAAAGGAGAGCATGATCTAGCTTTACGTTTTGATTTAACCGTTCCTTTAGCTAAATATGTAGCAATGCATTATGGCGAACTTTCTTTTCCTTTTAAACGTTATCAAATAGGTAAAGTCTATAGAGGTGAACGTCCTCAAAAGGGTAGATTTCGTGAATTCTATCAATGTGATATTGATATAATAGGAGATACTGAATTAAATTGTTTATATGATGCTGAAATTCCTAATGTTATTTATACAACATTTCAAGAATTAGGTTTTTCAGATTTTAAAATACATATTAATAATAGAAAAATTCTTAATGGATTATTTAGTAGTTTAAAATTAGCAGATCAATCAACAGATATTATGAGAATAATAGATAAAATTGCTAAAATTGGAGAAGAAAATGTTATTAAAGAGCTTTCTGAGTTAGGAGTATCATCTGATGCTACTTCTACTATCATGAAGTTTATTGCAATTTCAGGAAATAATGATGAGATTATTAATTCTCTTGAAACTATCGGTATATCTGATGAAACATTTAAACAAGGTGTTTCTGAGTTAAAAGAAGTTATTACTTGCATGAGATTATTTAATGTTCCTGAAAAGAATTTTATAATTGACTTAACAATTGCTCGTGGTTTAGATTATTATACTGGAACTGTTTATGAAACATTTTTAGATGATTACCCTCAAATTGGAAGTGTATGCTCAGGTGGTCGTTATGAAAATTTAGCAGAATACTATACAGACAAAAAATTACCTGGAGTTGGAATTTCTATTGGTCTTACTAGATTATTCTATAAATTGAATGAATTAAATGCTATTAAGTCTGATAAAAAATCAATTTCTGATGTATTAGTTGTTTCTGCTTCTGATGATTTAATGCCATGCTTACCTGTGGCAACTGCTTTTAGATCAGCTAATATTAATACTGAAGTTTATATGGAAGATAAAAAAATTAAAGCAAAATTTAAATATGCGGATAAATTGTCTATTCCATTTGTTGCAGTTATCGGAGAAACGGAAATAGAAACAAATACAGTTTCTTTAAAAAATATGACTACTGGTGAACAAGTACAAGTGAGTATAGAAGATGCTATAAAACTAATAACCAATAAATAAAAAATAATATATAACTATTTCATAGCCGAAACATAGTTGGGGTCTTCCTACTGGTCTCGGCTTTATTTAATAGTTATATATTATTTTTTATTATATTATTTCTATTATATTAATTATTCTATATTTTCTCTTATTTTATTTGCCTTTTTTCTTATTCGTTGTATTGCTGTATCAACTGATTTAATTTTTGCATTCAATTTTTCTGCTATTGCTGCATATGATTTTCCTTTTTCATATTCTGATAAAACTAACAACTCAAACTTACTTAAGTTTTCTTTTATCTGTTCTTCTATACTTTTAAAATATTCTCTATCTGCAATTATATCAGAAGGATCATTTAATGTTTTAATATTTAATACATCCAATTTGTCCATATCTTCATTATCTTCATAAGCAGCCGCATTTAAAGAAACAGAAGAATTTAATGGTATGTGTTTCTGTCTATTTGAATTTTTTACAGCTGTTATTAATTGTCTTTCTATGCACATATTAGCGAATGTTTTAAATGAATTTTCTTTTTCTGTATCAAATGATTTTACTGCTTTATATAATCCAATCATTCCTTCTTGGATCATATCATCTTTTTCCGCACCAACCATAAAAAATTTATTTGCTTTCATATTAACAATTTCATTGTATCTTTCCATTAGACAGTTTAATGCCATTTTGTCATCTTTTTTTATATTTTCTATTAATTTTTCGTCAGTCATTTGTGTATATTCATTTTCATTAATTGAAAACATATCTTTTTCCATTACTATGCCTTATCCTCCTAATCTTCTATATCGCTATTATAGCTCCAAATTACTTGTATGTCAACATTTTGGAGTAATTTTATTATTAATTTCCATTATATCTATATCAACTTTCATAATATTTTTAGCTATATTTTTAAATTCTCTTTCTGGTTTAGTTAAATATATATATTGTTTACTATTTTTACCTATATTATTTAACTTATTGTCCTCTAAAAACTTTTTAACATATTCTGATACAGTAACCCCTGTATTTATTAATTCTATATCATATCCCATTTCTTCTTTTATAATCTTTTCATATATTGGAAAATGTGTACACCCTAAAATTATTTGTTTAATATTATTTTGTTTGAATGGCTCCATATATTCTTTTATTGCAGCTTTTCCTTCTTCACTCTCAGCCCTTCCTTCTTCTGCAATAGTAGCTAACATAGGACAAGCTTTATTTACAACGCTAATTCCTTTTATATTTTCTTTTAATGTTTTTTCCCATGCTCCACTTCTTATTGTTCCTTCTGTAGCAATAACACCAATTTCTTTAATATTTTGGTTTTTTATGTATTCAACTGTAGGTTCTATTATTCCTATTATTGGAATATCAAATTTTTCATGTAGTACATCAATTGCTTGGCTTGTAACTGTTCCACATGCTATTACAATAATTTTTGCATTTTGTATTACTAACTTTTTAGTATTCTCTATAGCAAATTCTATAATTTCTTTTTTACTTCTATTTCCATATGGAAAATTCGCAGTGTCTCCTAAATATATAATATTTTCATTTGGCATATTTTTTCTTATTTCACTAAATACTGTTAGTCCACCTACACCAGAATCAAAAATTCCAATTGCTCTTTTATCCATAATTTTCTTCTCCTTTGTTTTTATATTATACAATATATTTTATAAATATTCTATAATCTGTTATCAATTTTATTTATTTAATCATATTATATATTAATAATGGCTTAAGCCATAAGAAAGGAAGTTTTAATATGGAAATGAATGATAAAAAACCAGATCCAATGCATTCTATAGTTGATATAGATGGTTTTATAGCTGATGGTAAACAATTTGATTTAGATATAACTTTAGCTACTGATCACAGAGATGTTATTTATGGTGTAGTTAAAGACTGCTTTAAAGAGCCAGTTAAAGATGCTGTTGTAAAATTAGTAGAAGTTGAATATAAATATGGTAAAAAGGAATTAAAGCCTGTTACTCATACTTTTACTGATAAAGAAGGCGAATTTGTATTTGGTCCACTTTGTCCTGACAAAAAATATGCAATCCAAATTTGGGCTAATGCTGTAAAACACATCAAAATATGTGTTAGAACTCGTGTTGATAACAAATGCTTAAAAGGCGTAGACATTGACTGTGATCATAAACATGATGAGCATTGTGATAAAGAATGTGATAAACATGATGACAAACATTGTGATAGATCTAGCTCTGATTGTTCAGAATCTATAGCAGAAGAATAAGTTGTAAAAAAGGTGCTTAAATAGCACCTTTTTTACATTATTCCCATCTTTTTAGCCCATTGTTTTCCTTTTTTTGTCATCTTTTTTGCAGTCATATCATTATCATTCCACATCATCATAACTCCAGTTGTAATTAAACCTCCAACTAATAATCCTTTTACAAATTTCATATTCATAATATCATCCCTTCTTAAATTTTAACTAATTTTATTATGTCTTTTTTTATGTTGTTTATACTCTTTAAATAAGGTATATATTTCATGAATAGCAATTATTGCTAAAAAAATCCCAAATAATTTTCTAAGTTTTTCAACATCTGTGTTAACTGAAATCTTAGCTCCTATAATTGCACCAATAATTCCACATATTGAAATGAATGTTGCAAGTTTTGTATCAATAGTTTTATCTCTATAATTGACAATTATTGCTGAAATAGCAGTTGGAATAAAATATATTAAATTTGTTGCTTGTGCAATATGTTGCTCTAATCCACCAAACATTGTGAGTAAAAATATTAGTATTGTTCCTCCACCCATTCCAACTCCACTGAATATTCCTGAAAAAATTCCTATAATTACTTCAAGCATAGGATCTCCTTTTATTAAAACGAATTTTAAAATAGCATACTATATGAAACATAAATTAAAAAACATGTAAATGCAATTTTTAAAATGTAATCTGGAACTTTTTTTAAAATTTTTGCCCCTAAGTATCCTCCTATTATTCCTCCTACGGCACATAACAAACCTGTTTTCCAATTTATATAGTTATTTTTGTAATAGAAAAAACTACTAGTAATTACCATAACTAACATACAACATAAAGATGTTGCTCTTGCTTTTTTAGGTTCTATGTTTAACATATATACAAAAGAAGGCACAAGTATCATTCCTCCACCAGTTCCAAAAAGTCCACATATTGTTCCTGCAAGTAAACCTATAATTGCTTTTTTTATCATACTCGCACCAGCTTTCTGAAAATCTAAAAGAGAAATTTAAGAACCGACCCCAATTTACGAAAAAACGGAACCGACCCCAAATTTCTCTTTTATTTTTTCCAATTTTTTATTTTATATTCTCATCTTTTATATAATATTTAGTTCCAAGCATTTTATTTGGCAAATATTGTTGTTCCACCCAATGACCAGGAAAATCGTGAGGATATAAATATCCTTCATGATATCCTAATTCTTGCATTTTTTCTATTGGTGCATTCCTTATATGCATTGGAATTTCTCCTGTGTCTTTATTCGCAACATCTTCTAGAGCTTTATTTATTCCTAAATATGTAGCATTTGATTTTTTACAATTCGCCACATATACAGCTGCTTCTGCAAGTATTATTCGTGCTTCTGGCATTCCTACCATATGTACTGCTTGCATTGCAGATGTTGCTATAACAAGTGCTTGTGGATCTGCTAATCCTACATCTTCAGATGCACATATAACTATTCTTCTTGCTAAAAATACAGGATCTTCTCCTCCATTTAAAGCTCTTGCTAAATAAAATAATGTTGCATCTGGATCTGAACCCCTCATTGATTTTATAAATGCACTTATATTATCATAATGTGTATCCCCGTTTTTATCAAATAATGCTTTTCTATTTTGAATGCTGTTTTTTATTACTTCATCTGTTATGTGTATATATCCATCTGCTCCCATATTGGTTGTTAATACCGCTACTTCAAGTCCATTTAAAGCTGTTCTTACATCTCCATTTGCTATATCTGCTATTTTTATTAATGTAGAGTCCTCAATTTTTATACTATATTCTCCTAACCCATCTTTTCTCTCTAAAGCATTTTTTAAAATTTTATAAATATCATTTTCTGTCAATGGATTTAATTTTATTACCATAGACCTTGATATTAAAGCTTTATTTACTTCAAAATATGGATTTTCCGTAGTTGCTCCTATTAATATTATAGTTCCATTTTCTACGTATGGAAGCAATGCATCTTGTTGTAATTTATTAAATCTATGTATTTCATCAATAAATAAAATGCTTTTACCTGATGGGTTCATCATATAATTTTGAGTTTCTTCCACTACTCTTTTTATATCTGCAACTCCTGATGTTACTGCATTTATTTTATAAAATTTATATTTTGTTGTTTCACTTATTACTTTTGCAAGTGAAGTTTTGCCACATCCAGGTGGTCCAAATAATATAATGCTAGATAGCCTATCTGCTTTTATTGTTCTATATAATAATTTTCCTTCTCCTAATACATGCTCTTGCCCTACATACTCTTCTAAAGTTTTTGGTCTCATTCTATATGCTAATGGTTCTGTTTGATTCATATTTCTCTCCTAATTTTTTTATTGATTATATTACCTTATTTAGAAAAAGTCAATTCTTTTTTCGAACATTTTTTTGTAAAATACTTGATTTTTATAATTTTTAATAGTATAATTGCTTGCAGATGAGAGAAGCAGAGTGTGGCGTGTCACTATCCTTCAAGAGAGGAGGCGATGCGTATGTTAATAATAAATTCTTATTTAGTATTTATTTACATATTATTTATTTATGTCATAGTATTAACTGCAACCGCAGTAGCCTTATTCGTAGCACTAATTGTTACAATAAGAAAACTAGATAAAATAAAAAACACATCTCTGCCTAGTCATTAGAGATGTATTTTTATATCACTTTTGACACGCCACATTTCTGTGGTATCTCATCTTCTATAATTATTATACTCAATAATTTATAAAAAGTCAAATAATTTTTTAACTTTTTTTAAGAAAGGAAATGTATATGTTTGCTTATATTAAAGGTTCATTAGAAATGAAATTTAAAAATTATCTAGTTATAGATGTCGGAGGTTTAGGGTATAAAATTTTTATGTCCGAAAATGCTATCAATACAATTGGAGAAATTGGAGATATTATAAAAGTTTTTACATATTACAGAGTTAGAGAAGATGATGTTAGTATATTTGGTTTTAAAACACAAGAAGAACTTAGAATGTTTGAATTACTCTTATCTGTTAGTGGTGTAGGTGCAAAAAGTGCATTAGTTATGCTTTCTTGTATTCAACCTTCTGACTTTGCTATTGCAGTTATTTCAAACGATGTTAAATTACTTACTCAAATTCCTGGAATAGGTGCAAAGTCTGCACAAAGAATTATACTTGAACTAAAAGATAAATTGAAAAAAGAACAATCTGAAGAAAAATTAGAAGAAGTTTCAAAATCTAAAAAATCTGAAATTAATAATAATGTTCAAGAAGCTATTTCTGCACTTATGGTTCTTGGATTTACCAAAAAAGATATTGAAAAAGCTTTTGAACATCTTGATATTGATAATTTATCTCTTGAAGATCTAATTAAAAAGGGGTTAATTTTACTAACAAAATAGGACTACATAGTAGTCCTATTTTTGTATATCACCTATTTGTGTCTCTGCTTGCTGTTGCAATCCTCTAGTTTCAATCCTATATGAAGTCAATTTTGTATATCCTTCTTTTCCACTCATTTCTCTTAATAAATTAAGTGTTGCAACTTCTCCAAGTTGTTCTTTATAATCCATTAATTTATTTGTTAATTTGCTTCTATTTACATCTTCATTTTTTATTGAATACGCATAATCACGTGCATCTAATAATGCATTCATATAATCATCTATTTCTTTAGATTTTAAATCCACGCCTACACCAAACATCATATCAGGATCTTTTACTCGTGTTCCTACTGTTTCTGTTCCATGTGCTGATGGTGCAACAAGTGTAAAATCATCTACACTCATACCAGTAACAGTTGCAACTTTTTGCTTTAATATACTTAAATATAAATCGGACATTTCATCAAAATAACCTGCTATTCTCATATTTGAAACTTCTTCAAAGTCATTTTCTTCAAGTCCCTCTAATTCTTCTGTTAAGTTCATTATATGTTCATATGTTTCTGGAGAAATTTGTAAGTCTTGTGCATTTATGTTATATTTTTGCACCTCTCCTATATTTGAAACATATTCTGCTTCTCTTTTATCTATTTTATTTTTTATTGTAGTACCTATTCCAACAGCACCAATAGCTATACTTCCTGTTAACACTAATGCCATCATTCTTTGCCTCATTGCTTGTTTTGCTCTATATTGTTTGCTTCTTCTTGTAGTTCTTCCTTTTATTACTCTTTTATTAGGATCATATCTTAATCCTTCTCTAAAATCACCCATAATCATTCGTCCTTTCTTATTTCATTGTGAAATACTTCTGTACACTATTATTATAACATATTAAACAATTTTTGGCAAATTTGAATAAAAAAAGATGCTGAAAATCAACATCTATTTATATATTCTACTTAATAATGTTCCTACAAAATGCACTATTGGAGTAGATTCTTTATTTGCTAATTCTTTTCCTAAGGCTTTTCCTCCTACTGTTAATGAGGCTACTACTGCACTTATAATAAATTGTAAATTCGTTCCCGTTTTTTCTGCTATTTTAGCAGCTATCATTGCACTTATTGCACCACTTAGTACGCCACATATATCTCCAATTATATCTGCACATATATTTGCAACTTTTGCTGAATTCTTTATTAATTTTATTGAAGTTTTTGCTCCATCCACTTTTTTAGTAGCTTTTGCATGAAATTCTTCTTCATTTGCTACTGTAACTGCAACACCTATAATATCAAAAATTATACCAACTGCTATGACTGATACTAATATTATAATTGATGAAACTAAATTCAAATTAGATACGCCATTTGTTGATATATATGAAAATATTATTGATAATACAAATGTTGTTATAAATACTTCTATAAACCACTTTAATTTCGAGTGATCTGTTCCTTTGTTCTTTGAGTCTTTACTCATTTAATCCTTCTCCTTCTAATATAAAAAACAAGATGGTAAAATCTAAGTAAATTTTACGGTTTAGGTCTAGTTGAATTTCTCTATTCTTTACTATGTATTGCTACATAGCTGTTTCCATTTAAAAGAACATCTACATATTTCAGTAGACACTAGATCACCACTTAAATCCGTACCTTAATCCTTAGATTTCTATGCTTTTTGTAAAGCAAACATTCTAGAAGTTTTCCTTAACATACTTTAAATTATTGTTAGTCTTTTTTGCAAATGTAATTTCATAGTTTATACAATCCCAGTACATTCACTCAAGACAGGCTACACTATGTATTTTGTGTCTTGGCACTCAACATAGGTTATACTTAAAAGATGCAATTTTAAGCCTCAACGAAACTAGGGTATCTTGCATATGCCATTACACTGTGCCCTGGCTTCTTTACTCCCTACCCACACGCAAAACTGGCATTTCGCGCATAAATAAGAAACTTCATCGGTATGCCCTTTAGTGGATTTTTAGCCCCACCCTCGCAATAACAAGTACGACTAGAATAATGCACCATCGTTATATATTATACTATTTTTGAATAAATATTCCAAATTTTGTTAAGACTAATTTTAGACTTTTCCGCCTTTTTATTAGTTGCGTTATCTCTTTTAATCTCTTTCAAGCTCATCTTTTCTCGTTTGATCTTCTTTTGTCTGTATATAATTTCTTATTTCTTTATATATTTCTTCATGTATATCTTCTATTGTTCTTAACTCTCCATTTCTTACACAATGTATTTCATACCAATTATAATCTTTTGCTACATCACAAGCTGCATTGTATGCATCTATAAGGTGGTTTACATCACTTTCATGTATGTCTTTTTTGGCTTCGTGTGTAAATTTATTTTCTCTATTTTCCATAAGCTCTAATGATTTTTTTACTGGCATATTTAAGAAAAATACTTCTGTTGGTACAGGTAATCCATATAATTTGAATTCAAAGTCCCATAACCAATCTAAAAATTTTTTTCTTTCAGCTTTGTCTTGTATTTTTCCTGCTTGATGAACCATATTAGCCGTTGTATATCTATCTGCTAATATTATTCCTCCTTTGTCATAATATTCTTGATATCCTGTTTTAAATGTTGCATATCTATCTGCTGCATAAAATGTTGATGCAATATAAGGACTTACATCTTTTGCATTTTTTCCAAATTCTCCTGATAAATACATTTTTACAAGTGCTGAACTTGGACTGTCATAATTAGGAAAACTTACTGTTTTATATTCTATTCCATCTTTTGTTAGTCTTTCTTGTAATTTTGTAAATTGTGTTTGCTTTCCACTTCCATCTGTTCCATCTATTACAAATAATTTTCCCATTTTTATTCCTCCTCTTTTTCGATATTATATATTTAATTTTTGAAAATGTAAAGAGTATAACAAAAAACTTAATATATAACTATTGAATTAAGCCGAGACTTATAGGAAGACCCCAGCTATGTTTCGGCTATGAAATAGTTATATATTAAGTTTTTATTTATGGTATATACAGAATCAAGCAAAAAGAACCGTCCCTACAGGTAGATAAAAAAAGAGAACTAGATAACTGGTTTTAAAAGCAATCTATCTAGTTCAATAAACGGATTTATAAAACATATAAATATATGATTTATGCTGTTATTTTAGCAAAAAGATTTGTATAAGTCAATAAATTTCGACAATTTTTTTAAAATTTATTTTTCTTAAATATTCCTTTTATTAAATTGAAGAATTTTTTGATAAATCCCGGCTCTTTGTATACAACTAAATCAGTTTGATTATTATCATATTCTTCATTTTTTTTATTATTTTTTCTTTTTTCAAATACATTGTTTACATCATATTGTTCTTGCATTTCTTGTTCTATTCTTTTTAGGTCTTCTGCATCTTTTAATTGTAATTTTTCTCTTTCTTCTGGGTCACACAAAAAGTCTCTATATATAAGTCCTAATATGACTATTGTTTCTTGTTTTAATTTTTGTTGTTCTAGTGGCTCTTGTATTTTTATACTATAATCTTTTGCTTTGTTTTCTGAAATAATTTTTCTAAACTGTACTGGTATTTTGCTTGACAAATCTATTGGCATTATTTTTATTATTTCATCAACTTCTACAAAAGCTTCTTCATATTCTCTTTTCACTTTCTTCCTCCTATGTTATTCTAACAACATTTCTTCTGTAATTTTTTCTGTTTCTACACTTTCTTTTGCTTGTTGTGTTATCTGTTGAGCAACTTCACTTCTTGCTTCAGCATTGCTATTTTGATAACAATCTTTCATTGTTTCTTCCCAATTTGTTGTATTTTCTTTTTTTCTTTCTGGTACTAATTCTGCAAATTTTTCTCTTTTATAGTGTACTGCTATTTCTACTAATTGACCCTTTAGCATTTTCATATATGTATCTGCTTTTCTTTGACAGTTTAATGCTTTTCTTAATTTTCCTTCTGACAAGGCTTGCTTTCCTGCATCTATTGCACCATAATATGCTTTTAATATATTTTCTCCTTCACCTGCACCTTGTTTTCCTTGTTCTTCATCTTCTGATGGAATATGTTCATCATATCTTTCTGATATCTCGCCTATTAGCTCTGCTTTTAGTTTGCTTAAACCATTTTCGGACGCAATTTGCTCCATCTGAACATTTAATTCATCATACACTTGCTTGTCTTGTTCAGATATTTTGGCAAAATTCGGATAATATTTTATTCTTATATGTTTTATTGCTTCAGCTATTCGTTTTACTTTTCTACACGCTTCTTGGTATCTTGCAACTTCATCTATGTTTTCGTATTCCATATGCAATTCTCCTTTGTTAGTTTTATACAATTTTATTATATCAAACACAGTTTTTTTTGTAAATAAGTTTTTAAATTTTTTCTACATTATTTTAGGTTAAAAGCATTTTAATCCTAAATACACTTATCTCATAAATTTATGAAATAAGTGTATTTTTCCATTATAACTTTTATATATTTTTAATATCCAAATCATTAATTGCCGGTTCATAAATATCTCTGCCCATATAGTCAAATCTACTTCCATGACAAGGACAATCCCAAGTTTTATCTAGATTGTTCCAAGATAATAAACATCCTAAGTGTGAACAATTTGGTTTTACTGCATAAATCTTTCCTTCAGGATCTTTATAAATTCCAACATTTTCCCCATTAATTTCAATAATTGCTCCATTGTCATTTTCAATTTTATCTATACTTTCTGGTTCTATTTTCAATTTATTTAATGCAATTGAATTAACAGTTTCTTGTAATATATTTTTTACTTCCCATCTATTTTTTATTGGTTTCATTCTTGTTGCAGTAAATACTTCCTCATACTCATTTTCTTTTCCTATAATTTTATCTGTAACAATATTTGCGGCAATATTAGATGAAGTCATTCCCCATTTATTAAACCCTGTTGCTACATACATATTGGACATAATATTAGAAAATTCTCCTATATATGGAATTTTGTCTAAGCTTACACAATCTCTTGTGTTCCATTTAAATAAAATTTTACAGTCAGGATATAATTCTTTTGCCTTTTTTTCTAACTCTTTATAATGTGAACTGTCTTCTATAGGTTCTCCAGTCTTATGACCACTTCCACCTATTAATAATATTTCTTTTCCATTATATTTAGCATTTCTAAATGAATATATAGGTTCTTTAACATTTATATACATTCCTTGTGGTAATTTTTTATTAGTTTCAATTGCAATAATATATGAAGTTGATTGATACATTTTTATAAAATAGAATCCAGGCATATTTACTATAGGAAAATGAGTTGCTAATACTACATATTTAGATATTATATTTCCTCTATCTGTATAAACATTATACCTATCTCCTTCTTTTACAACATCTGTAATTGTAGTAAAATTATATATTTTATTTTCTTTTAAAATTGCTTTACACAAACCTACCATATATTTTCTTGGATGAAACTGTGCTTGTCCTTTAAATTTTATTGCACCTTTTATTTTAAATGGTAGCTCTGTTTGCGTAACAAATTCCGCTTCTTTTCCTAATTGGTTTACAGCATTTACTTCTTTTTCAATTTCTACAACTTCATCCTGCTCTGTAGTATATGTGTAAGCATCCTGTTCTTCAAAATCACATTCTATTTGTTCTTGGGCTATAATGTCTTTTATATTCTTTATGGCATTCTCATTTGATTCTAAATATTTTTTTGCATATTCTTCTCCATAATCTGTTATTAGATGGTCATAAAATACCCCATGTTGGCTAGTTATTTTTCCAGTTGTGTTTCCACTTACTTTTTCTCCTATATCTCCTTTTTCTAGCACTACTACTTTTTTACCTTGTTTTGATAAGTAATAAGCTGTCGTTAATCCAAATAATCCTGCGCCTATTACACATACTTCTGTTTCTTCATTTTTTTCCAATGGTCTTATATTTAATTCATCTTTTGTAGTTTCTATCCATAATGATTTCATAAGCTCTCTCCTTCACACTTTTACAATATTATTACCAACTATTTTTTATTTATAACAAAATCGTAAATTGGTGCCAGTCTTTTTTTACTTTTTTTCAAAAACGCAAATTGGTGCCGGTTACGTTTTTGCGTTTTTTGAATAATTTTTCATTTTTTATAGAAAAATATATCATAAAGTGATATACTACAATAAAATATTAATGGAGGTACAAAAATGGAAGAAAATTTAAATGACAAACTTTTTAATAAAAAAGAAGTTGGCTGGAATAAAATTGATACACGCGAAAAAGAAGCTATTTTTTCTTTTAGCAATGGTTATATAAACTTCTTAAATAAATCTAAAACTGAGCGTGAAGCTGTTCAAACAGCAAAACAAATAGCAGAATCAAATGGTTTTAAAGATGTTTCTACTTTTACTTCTTTAAAATCAGGAGATAAAGTCTATTTTATAAATAGAGAAAAAAGTATGTATTTAGCTATTATTGGTACAGAAAAATTAGAAAATGGTATTCAAATTGTTGGTGCACATATTGATTCTCCAAGATTAGACTTAAAGCCAAATCCTCTTTATGAAGATGGTGGTTTTGCATATTTTAAAACACATTATTATGGTGGAATTAAAAAATATCAATGGACTACAATTCCTCTAAGCATTCATGGAGTAATTGTAAAAGCTAATGGAGAGAAAATTACTGTAAATATTGGTGAAGATGAAAATGACCCTATTTTCACAATTACAGATCTATTACCACATTTGGCTCAAGATCAAATGGAGAAAAAGCTAAAAAATGGTATTGATGGAGAAGATTTAAATGTTTTACTTGGAAGCATTCCTTATGAAGATGAAAAAGCTTCTGAAAAAATCAAATTAAATATTTTAAATATTATAAATCAAAAATATAACATTAAAGAAGCTGACTTTTTAAGTTCAGAACTTGAAATTGTTCCAGCTTTTAAAGCTCGTTCTTTAGGTTTTGATGCAAGTATGGTTGCAGCTTATGGTCAAGATGATAGAGTTTGTGCATATACTTCTTTAGCTGCTATGATGGCTTTAGAAAATGTTAAAACAACTGCTGTTTGTATTCTTTCTGATAAAGAAGAAATTGGAAGTATGGGTAATACTGGTATGGAATCACATATGTTTGATTACTTTATATCAGAATTATTAAATAAAACAGGTGAAAATAGACCTAATTTATTAGATAAAGTATTCTGCTTCTCTAAAATGCTTTCAGCTGATGTTGATGCAGGATTTGATCCAATTTATGCATCTGTTTCTGATAAAACAAATGCTGCATTTTTAGGTAGAGGCATTGGTCTTAATAAATATACAGGTGCTCGTGGTAAATCTGGAGCTTCTGATGCTAATGCAGAATATGTTGCTTGGGTTAGAAATGTTTTAGAAAAAAATGATATTAGATATCAAATTTCAGAACTTGGTAAAGTTGATGTTGGCGGTGGAGGTACTATCGCATATATATTAGCAAATAAAGGCGTAGATGTTATTGATTGTGGCGTTCCTGTTCTTTCAATGCATGCTCCTTATGAAGTTACAAGTAAATTTGACATTTATTCTGCTTATAAAACTTATAAAGCTTTTTGGGAAGAATAATTTGAATAATAAAATGAGTAATATTAGTTATATCAATATTACTCATTTTTATTTTATATATTGCACTTTTTTCTTATTTTAGCAATTTTTTCATTTATTTTATCAATGTTTATTCCTTCTATCTTTTCTGTATCAGAAATATTATATTTTTCTTTTATTTTGATTATTCTACTTACACTTTTATTTATTCTGTTTTCTTTTATTTTTCCTTTTTTAACTAAACTTGTTATTTGCTCTATTACTCTTTTTTCTTCTTCTTGATTAAATCTAAATACTATTATGTCACTTCCTGATTCAAAAGCTTTTTTTACTGCAATATCTGGCCCATATATAAATTTTATTGCCCTCATTTTTAAATCATCTGTTATTATTAAGCCATTATATCTATATTTTTTTCTTATATATTTTGCAATAAATTTTCTGGATAATGATGCTGGATATATTCCTGTAACATTTTTTATCATTAAATGTCCTACTAATATTGCATCTGCTCCTTCTTTTATTGCTTGCTCAAATGGATACATATCCTCATTTTCTAGTTTTGCTATATTCTGTTTTATTACTGGCAAAAAATAATGTGAGTCTTTTTGTGTAGCTCCATGCCCAGGAAAGTGTTTTATTACAGATACTAAACCTTGTTTTTGAAGCTCTTTCATTACTGAAATTCCGTATTTTGCTACATCTTCTTTGTTTTCTCCATAACATCTATCTCCTATAGCATGGTTGTTATTAAATCTTTTGATATCTATCACTGGAGCAAAATTCAAATTAAACCCTGATTTTTTTAGAATTTCTCCTGTTATTTCTGCTGATTCTTTTACTCCATCTATTCCACACGTTGTTGCTATTTGATTCGCTGATGGCAGATTAAGAATTTCTCTAGGCATTCTATTTACTCTTCCACCTTCTTGATCTATTGCTATAAATAATGGCAATTTATTTTTCCTGTTTAGTTCTTTTAGTTGATGTATTAATTGTAACATATCTTGATATGTATTAAAATTTTTTCTATATAAAATTATTCCACCTATTTTATATTTTGCTATCATTGTTTTTATTCTATCTGTTATATAATTTGTATCCATTCCAATGATAATCATTTGACCAACTTTTTCTTGTATTGATAAATTTTTTATATCCATATTTACCTCTCTCGTTTTTTATCATTATATCATAGGTTATTTATACATTCAATGGGCAATTTAAGACCCCATCTTAAATTGCCCAAATAAAAATAGCGAAGTAGTATATATACTTCACTCTTTACTATCAAAATTAATTTAATTATATATGGAACTTTATAACTCAATAATAAAAACATCCCCCGGGTGATTCTAATGCATAATAATGCATTGAGAGCAAACCTCGGGGTGGCTTAGCGTATATGCTCTACTTCGCCGTAAGCTTCACTGCAACTTACAAGGTGCCTTAAACCTTTGTATATGACCCAAGTCATAATACGATCACACATTGGTGATTATATATATTATAGCATTTTTTACACATAATGTCAATTTTTATAAAAAAAATAACTATTTTTGTAAAAATAGCTATTTTTTAATTCTTTCATCCATATCAAATGTTACCGCGAAACTATCCACAAAGAAGTAAAAATTTGCATTTGAATGTTATGGTGAGCCAGAGAGGATTCGAACCTCCGACCCCAGGCTTAGAAGGCCCGTACTCTATCCAACTGAGCTACTGACCCATTTGTTAACGCTTAAATATAATATCACATTTAAAGCATAAAGTCAACAATTTTGGCAAAAAACTTTATTTTTTTCTCTATGCTTTAAACTAAAATATTTTGTTCTGCATTTTCTTCTAAAAGTTCTGGCTTCTTTAAGTATTTTGTTAAAAGTTTAAATGAGGAAGCATAATAATATCCATCACAAATCCTCTCATCTCCAACAAAAGCTAGAGTAATACACTTTTCTTCTTTTATATCGTCATCTTCATAAATATAACTTTTTTTCTTTTTTCCCATAGAGAAAAACATACTAGTTGTTCCAAAGTTATATATATGATGATATATACTATCTATTCCAAGTGATCCTACATTGGTTAAAAATACACTCGTATGAAATGGACTAGCATCTATAATTGGTCTTGGCATTAATCCATGTTTGTCTAAAAATCCTAAGAATTTTACTATCCCACGTATTATGCATTGCGGAACTAAACCTAGCATAAATGCCAATTTATCTGTACTATTTGAATTTTCTAAGTCCTTATTCTTTTCTATAGTTGCATCTAGCCTTTCTTTTATATCAAAAATGTTTTCATTCCCTACAAAATCTAATTTTATTGGTGTTTCTGGTCCCTCTTCAGTAAGACTCTTTTTTATGACAAGCGAAACATATATTTTGTTTCTTTGATATATCCTTCCATTCATCGCAAATCTATTTAAACTTGGTCTTTCTCCTATTATTTTTACCAATGCTGCATAAATAATATTCATATACGAAAGTTTAATTCCTTGTTCAGCTTTTTTATCAATATACTCATCTAAATTCTTTAATGGTATATCTTGTTTAAAGTAAACTTGTGCGTCTGCTCTATCTATCATTACACAAGGCATAACTTTAAAAATTGGTGACAAGTTTTTCACCCTTTTACCATCTGGTCTATATCCAAACATTTTTATCCCTTTTATTTAAGTCTTCTCGCAGGGAGAAGACTTTTATTTACATTCCTAATATTTTCACTTCAACATTAAACATCTTATATTTTTTTGTTGCTTCATCTATTCTAAACTCTATCAATGTATTTTCAAGAGTTTCATTATTTTGTCTTAAATCTGTTGTAAAATACAATTTTATTTGTGATATTTCTAATCTATTTTTTACAATCTCTTTAAATGCCTCTGCTGTATGTTTATCATCTTCACAAACAAGTATTAGTTGTGGCATTGTAGAATATCCTGAATCTCCTGGTATAAAATTTTCATAAAATTCTTTATATAATGACATTTTATCAACTAATTTTTTCTGCCAATCTGGTTCTCTTCTTATAACTTCAAATATAAATGTTATTGACTTGTTATTTTTAGTAAGTTTTACAGATCCTCCTGTTGCTTTAAATGTTTTTCCAGATATTTTGGCGGTTAAAGTTGGTTTTACAACATAATTTTCTAATGCTTTAACTTTTCTTAAATATGCAATTAAAGTTTGATTTCCAGCTAGTCTTTTCTTTATCATAGGCACTGGTTTTACATTGTCTGTTGGTTGCCATTTACATTCTATTTCTTTAGAATTTAATAAATATTTTCCCATTTTTTCTAAACAATATATTCTATATATACCTTTTCCTTCTTCTGAAGTAAAATAATATCTTGTTAGTATTTTTGATTTTACAAGTTGTTCTAATTTATTATTTAATTTGTCTTGTGATTTAGGTTCAAATCCTTTTAGTTCTAATAATTGATATATTTGTCTAGATGTTATAAATTCAAATTCATTTACTAGCTCTAATATTGCAAAATGTATTTCTCCTATATGTCCAATATTTATTTTATGTATTATTTGGTTCATGGATATATATCCATCTTTCCCATCAAATGTCTTTATTTCACCTTCTCTTATTGCAAATGGTGATACTTGTGCTTTGATTTGGTTATCTTCAACCATTTCAATCCCTCCTTATAATTTAATTAAACTATAACTAATTTTACTTTTTTCTTCTCTGGTATAATCTTTTTTATGCATACATCAACGGTTTGACCATATGTTAAGTTTTCTGTATATTCTGTCATTCCAACTAAATTAGGTGTTAATTCAATAAATACTCCATTTTTATTTTTTTCTTTATCTCTAACAATTCCCTTTACAGTCATTCCTTCTTTGAACTTTTCTGCATTTTCTTCCCATGTTCCTAAACAGTCCTTATATGATAAATTTATTTTACCTGTTTCTTCATTTATAGATTTTACCATACATTTTACTTTTTGTCCAATTTTTAGCCTTTCTTCTGGTGATTTTATCCTAACTACTGATAAATCTTCTATAAATGCTAACCCCACAGGGCCTTTATCTATTTCTATAAATGCTCCATATGGTTTTATTCCTGTGACTGTACCATCTACTATCTGGCCTTTTTTTATTTCCATGTGAATAATCTCCTTTTTCTTTTGTTTTTTATATTATATATTTTTAGTAATATTTTTTCAATATTTTTTATAAATTTTGCAAGTTGTTCATTGCTGTAATTTTTGTATCTCTTCTGCTGACAAATATCTCCATTTTCCTAATTCTAAATCTTTAACTCCAATATTTCCAATTTTACTTCTATGCAAAGCTAATACTTTTCTACCAACGGCTTCACACATTTTTCTTACCTGTCTATTTTTTCCTTCGTGAATTGTTATTTCCAATCTAGAAATATCTTTTTCAGGATCTGTTTTTAAAATTTTTACTTTTGCTGGTTTTGTAACATAATCTTCTATTTGTACACCATTACGCAATTGTTCAACTTCGCTATTCTGGGCAATTCCTTTCAAAGTGACAGTATATGTTTTATCTATTTCATGTTTTGGATGTGTAACTTTATACACAAAGTCTCCATCATTCGTTAAAATTAAGGCTCCTGATGTGTACATATCTAGTCTACCTACTGGTACAATTCTTTCTTTTACTTTTACTAAATCTAAAACTGTGTCTCTATTAAATTGATCATCTACTGTTGTTACATATCCTATAGGCTTATTTAATAGTATATATACTAATTTTTTATTTTCTCTTACTTCTCTTCCTTCAAATTTTATAACATCTTTTTCTGGGTCGACCTTAGTTCCAAGTTCAGTTATAGTTTTTCCATTTACTTGTACTTTTCCTTGAATTATATATTCTTCACATTTTCTTCTTGAAGCAATGCCACAATTTGCTAAATATTTTTGTAGTCTTAGCTCTTCCAAATTATTTGTCCTCCTTTTTAGAAATTTTATTATTTTATGTACTATTTTTTATGTAGTCGCATATTATATATTAATTCCTTTTACTTTTCTAAAAGGCTTTATATAGATTCTCCGGCAAGATTCTCTTGCCGGATCCTTAATTTTTATCAAGTTCTTTGATTATTTTTTCAAAATATTCAGGTAATGGAGCTTCTAATTTCATTTCTTTTTTAGTAATTGGATGTTTAAATTCTAAACATTTTGCATGTAGGCATTGCCCAACAACTCCAAATTCATTTTTTCCGTTTGAATAAACACAATCTCCTATTATTGGATATCCAATATGTGATAAATGCACACGTATTTGATGTGTTCTACCTGTTTCTATATTGACTTGTAGAAGTGTATATTTATCATATCGCTTTAAAACTTTTATATGTGTCACTGCATTTTTCCCATTTTTAGTTACAGCCATCTTTTTTCGGTCAGATTGACTTCTTCCTATAGGCATATCTATTGTAGCTTCATTTTCTTTAACAATTCCTCTAACTAATGCAATATATGTCTTTTTTACTTCGTGATTTTTTATTTGTTCACTCATTTTAACATGTGCCATATCATTTTTTGCTACTATTAAAAGTCCTGATGTGTCTTTGTCTAATCTATGCACAATTCCTGGTCTTATTTCTCCGCCTATTCCTGATAATGAATCTTTGCATATTGCCATTATTGCATTTACTAAAGTTCCATCTGGGTTTCCATTTGCAGGATGTACTACCATTCCTTTAGGTTTATTTACAACTATTATGTCTTTATCTTCATATACAATATCAATCGGGATTTCTTGTGCCTTCAGTTCTATTGTTTTTGCTTCCACTTCTTCTATTTTAATAATATCATTAACGTTCACTTTATATGCTACCTTCTGCTTTTTTCCGTTTACTAAAATATGTCCTTCATCTATTAATCTTTGTGCTGCTGTTCTTGTTATTTCGTTGTTTATACTAGATATATACGAATCTAATCTTCTCCCTACATCTTCTTGTTTTACAATATATTCTTTCATTTTAACCTCATTTTATCACTTCATAAAATACAAAATTCTCATCTTGTTTTAATAATTTATAATTTTCTAGTTTTACTTCTTTTATAATCATATTTATTTTAGAATTTTTATATAATATAATATGTGTTATATCATATTTTTCAAATATATCTTCAAAATATACATTTAAATTTGAACTATCTATAAAGTCTGTAAATACTGTTACTCCTTCATTAAATTTTGGATCATATAAATCTGCTCTAGAATCTATAAATACAGGTATTCCTTTATATAATAAATAACTTCCATAATTGTATTCATTATATAGTCTTATTTCTGACAAATCTATATTTTTTTCCTCAAAATAGTTTATTATAAAATCACTCATTTCCACTGGGTATGTTTTGTCGTCTATATATGATGATTTTATTTTGGGCTTTATAAAGCATAAGCTTAATATAAGCATTACACCAGTTATCATAAATATTCCGAATTTATTTATAACTGATTTTATTATTTTACCATCTAATTCTTTTGTATATTGTATTGCCCAATTATATAAGATTCTGTTAAGAACAACTGAACCTATTATTACCCACATTGTTTGTTGCCTCTTGGAATAAAACATTAGAAAGGTTAATCCACCAAGCATAAGTAGGTCACTTAATCCTATTTTTGCATTAGTAAAAGTTAACAATGTTAATAATATTATGATAACACAGATAATATCTGTATTATTTATTAGCACAAGTGGTTGATGCTCATTTATATTTTGAGTTGTTGTTCCTTCCATAGTTTTTATTAAATATGTGTATGGAGTTGTTCCTAATGGTGTTAAAAATCCTGCTAATATGCTAATAATCATTACCAATATTAAAAGCTTTGTTCCGTCTTTCTTAATAATTAGTAGTTTTTCTCCTTGTTTTACTTCTTTTCCATATTTTTTAGCTACATATTCTTCTATTATTGCTAATAAATATTCAGCTATGTATGGCAAATATAATACAAACATAAACGGCCATACTGCAACGTGGAGATTTGCTATTAATATTGATATAGCAATTAAACCTGCTCCGTATCTTTTTTTTCTTGTATCTATTAATTTTTCTATAAAATATATTTCTAATATAAATAATATGAATGTGACTAATTGTGCTCTTGCTGTAATATAATCTCTTAATAAATACATTGTTCCAACAGTAATTACGAATGAAATTACTTTATTTTTAGCTAATTTTGAGTTCACTTTATAAATACTTATTCCTAGTATTACAGAAAATATGCAAGTAGATATATATATGCCTGTCATTCCACCCAAACAGTATATTAAATAAATCATTACATCATATAACCAATGTGGATATGTATATTCTAAACCTTCATGCCAAGAAAATGGTTCTATCATGTCTACTTCTCCATTTTGAATTATATGTTCACCAATTTTAATTGTATAAAAAGTGTCATTTTGTAAAGTTTTTGGTGTTAAACTAATACAGAATATAGCAATTAATATTATAGCTAATATTTCAAAACATTTACTTTTATTTATTTTATTATCCATGTTGATCTCCTTTGAATTTTAATATGTTTATTATAGCAAATGTTTGCCCAAAAAGCTATACTTATAAAATAAAAATATACCTACAGTATTAAACTTTTTGTCTAATATTGTAGGTATATGATTTCTTTTTTATATTAAACAGCTTCTTGATTTTCAGTTTCTTCTTTTTTCTCTGTTCCTTCTTCATTTATTAATTCTAAACTACAAATTGAAACTTCATAAGCTACTTTCATTTCTGATGTTCCATCTTCATATTTCTTTTCATATTGTCTTGATTGAACTCTTCCTATTATCTTTACTTGAGCTCCAACTTCTAAGTTTTGGCAGAATCTTGCATTTCTTCCCCATGCAATTGTTGGGATGTAGTCTGATTTATTATATGCTCTGTTTACTGCTAATAATAAATCTGCAATTTCTCTTCCAAATGGTGTTTGTCTGTAAATTGGTTTTTTACATACAAATCCAATAAGTACAACTTCGTTTGTTGTTTCTTCTTTTTTTACAATTTCATTTTCTTCTTGTTCTTGAGATTCTTCTACTTCTTCTATGTCTTTAGCAAACACTGTTAATATTAACTTATTTTTTTCGTTTTCATAACTGTTGTAAGATCTAAATTGTCCTTTAATTAATAATTTTTTACCTTCTAATAACATTTCATCATTTATTAATCTTTCTGATACTGTTATTGGTATAATGTCTGCATTTCCACTTAAACGTGGTATTGATAAGTTAAATGTGTAAAACTTCTCTCCATAAATTTCATGGCTAAATTTTTTTTCGCCTGTAACCTTTCCTACTAATGTTAAGTAGTTGTTTTCTAAATAATTTGTATCCAATTTTATTTCCTCCCTATCTTTTTTATTTATCAATTGTAAATTCTCATTTTGCTTTTCTCTTTTTAAAATTTTCTACATTTCTTATTATACTACATTTTTTTGGTTTTGTCTACATAAAAAGTTAATATTTTCTAATTTTTTCAATTTTTCTGCATATTTAAGGCATTTTTTATAAATTATGGAGTTCTTTTATTATGAAAACTACTAATTCATTATAAATTTTTTTTCCTTTTCCTTTATTTATTTTTATCTCTTTTTCCTGTGTTTCTATAATTTTATTATCAAATCTTTGTATATCTCTTTGTAGACATACTATTATTTTTTCTTCTTTTATACTTGATATTGTTATTGTAGCTTTTGAATTAAATCCAAATGTTATTAATTTTATAGGTTTTTCTATTTTTATTTTATTGAAAATATCCATTCCTATATCTACATTTATTATTAAATATTGTGCTTTTGATATTATGTTTTTCATAAATTTATATTCACTATCTTGCAAAATTATGTCTTTTAAAAATATAATTTCATCAAATTGAATATTTTTTAAATTATTTATACTTTGTTTATTAATTTCTATTATGTCACAGTTATATACGGATATTTTCTTTTTTATTGCCTGAATATCTTTTTTATTGGCAACTATTCCTATTAATGACATTTGATTCTCCCCTAAATCATCTTTTTCTCATATTGCCATTATTTCCTTATTTTCCGTTTTTATTCATTCTTTAGAGGAATTTGGGTTCCATTATTATTAATAGTATAATTTTCTTTGTAAATTAATTCAGAAACAGTTGTAATTTGATATCCTTTGTTTTTTATATTTTTTATTAACATATCTAAACTGTCTGCAGTATGATCAGTTCCATTGTGGCTTAATATTATCGCTCCACATTCCAATTTATTTTTTATTCTCTCCCACATCTTTTCTCCTGTTAGTCCTTTATAGTCTAGTGTATCTATATTCCATTGAATTGGATAATATCCATTTTCTTTTGCTACTTTTATAACTGTATCATTATATTCTCCATATGGAACTCTATACAAATTAGTTTTACTTCCTGTTATTTTTTCTATTTTGCTAACACTCAATTTTATTTCTTCTATATTTTTCTCGCTACTAAGTTGGTTCACATGTGGATGTGTATTACTATGACTTCCTATCTCATGACCTGCTTCATAAATTTTTTTTACCGCTTCTGGATATTTATCTACCCAATTTCCTACCATAAAAAAGGTTATTTTTACATCATTATTTTTTAATGTTTCTAATATGCTATCTATATCATCTGCATTCCACGCACAATTCATTGTAAATGCTATCTTCTTTTCTTCTGTTTGTACATTATATATTGGTAAGTATTTTTCTGTTGATGATGTTTGAATTGTTTTTATTGAATCCATATTTGCTATTCCTATTAGCACTGCAACTGTTAATATTGATACAAGATATGTTTGTATTTTTTCTTTACTAAAAACTAAGAACATAACTACCTCCTATTTTGGTGATATTTAATTCTATTCTTTATTATTAATTTTATTCATATTAAAAGAGGAGAATTCTCTCCTCTTTTAATATCATTCATCACCCTAATACTTGGTTAATATATTCAATTCTGCGTTTTTTCTCTCCTTCATCAACACAATATACAAAAATCACATCAATACCATTGTGTTCAACAACAATGATATCTCCTTCATGAACTTCTTGTCCAACATCCAGAATGATATTTTCCATTTTCGCATCCATGATTTTGGTTTCTCTATCACCTAGTTCTATGTTTTTACTATTCTCAGTGTCAACCAATTCTACCTCACAGACTGCAAAATCTCCTTCTACTCTGTCAATACAAGCATAACTTTTCATGCAGCATTCCTCTCTTCTAATTCTGTTCCACTAAGATAGTCGCCAGGTTGGCAACTAAACTTAACATCATTAGATGTAATTTCTGCAACTACGGTTCCATTTTCATCCGTCCGGTAGACCTCAACATTGTTTTTTTCTAGTTTTTCCATTGTGGATTTTATTGGATGTTTATACTTGTTCCCAACTTTTGCAGAAATCAAACCATATTGTGGACTAACCGCTTCCAAGAATTCTTCACTTGTAGAAGTATCACTTCCATGATGACCCAACTTCAAAATTTCTGCATCTATATTCTCGCCAGATTGCAATATTTCGTTTTCGACTTCTGTTTCCGCATCTCCAGTCATAATAATGTCCATTTCTCCAAAAGATACTTTCAAAACAGTAGAATAATTATTGATATTGTCATTAGGTTCGCCCATTGTCCCAATTACCTTCATTGTGGCATTTCCAAGATAATAAACTTCTCCTACCTCAGGGTATTCAACTTCATATTTTCCAGTTTTGAGTTCCTTCATCAATTTTGCATACCAGTTTGAAGTTATTTGAGCATTTTTAGCTTCTGGTATTATAACCTTTCCTACTTCAAAATTAGTTATGACTTCATACATACCACCCATATGGTCATCATGAGGGTGGGTTCCAAACACGTAATCTAACTTTGTAATTCCAATGTTCTTCAAGTAGTCTACCACATCTTTTCCTGTAGACCGAGTTCCACAGTCAATAAGTGCTGTTTCATTTCCTTGAATTAGAAGAAAACTATCAGCCTGCCCCACATCAATCATGTGTAGCAGTAACTCTCCATCGACATTTTGAGTTACAATGTTCTGCTGATTCTGGTTGCTTGCTTCTTCGGTAGGAATAGTAGTAATGTCTACTCCTAACACAGTTGCAATTACTAAGATGACGATTGTTATTATTCCTTTTAATAACTTTTTCCGACCGCTTTTGTCATTTGCCATATGCGATTCCTCCTTAAGTTTGATTTTATTATTATAGCAACTTTTTTAACTTTTTTCAAGTTTATAAAACATCATATTTTCTATATTTTTTTATTTTACATAAATTTTATATATCTTTTTTATTTTTTTATAAGTTTTATAGTTTTTATATTTTTATTAATATTATAATTAAAAAATATTGCTCAAACAGCGATTACTTTATAAGGAGTGTATACAAATGGAAGAAATTAAATTTGAAAAAGATGATGTTCGGTTGCAGCTGGAAGTTACTAATGTCCTTATTCAATTAGGCATCCCCTCTAATCTTTCGGGATTTGATTACCTAAGAACAGCTATCATTTTAACAATGTGTGATAAAAAACTTTTAAGAAAAATCACTAAGGAGCTTTACCCCTCTATAGCAGAAATTTATTCTACTACAGCGCCCCGAGTTGAACGGGCTATAAGACATGCAATTGAAGTCGGATTCTGGAGGGGTGATCTTGATCTTATTGAAAACTATTTCGGGAATAGTACTGATCCTTCTAAGGGTAAAGCCTCTAATGGTGAGTTTATTGCTACAGTCGCAGATCGTTTAAGTATGAAAATTAAAATTGAAAGTCTTTCCTAAAAGACTCCCAAACCATCCTCAATATTTGAGGATGGTTTTTTATGTAAAATTACCAATATTTAGCAAATGTATAATTGATACTCTACTTGAGCACACTATGTTTAGATTTTTTATTGCTATACTTCAATTATATCAATTTCTACGAGGTGATTTTATGTATTTATCAGATGCTGTACGAGATAGAATAAAATTCTATCAACGCCAAAAGAACATGAGTCTTTGGGCATTATTTAAATCTTCAGGAGTTCCAATGTCAACACTTGCTGCTTTTATGAGTAAAAGAACTGAATTAATAAAGTTAGATACTTTACTTCATATTTGTGAAGGTTTTGGTATTACTTTAACAGAATTCTTCGAAGATGATATATTCAAAGATGTGGAACAAGATTAATTAATGCGAACAAAAAATAGTTCTGTAAAACCAGAACTATTTTTTGTATTTTTTTAGATATTCTTTTTCTTGTTCAGTTACTCTATATGATTCACATATTTTTTGTATAGCTTTATTTAAAGTAAATGTATCTAATTTATTACTTTTAATATATTTTTCAGTTTTTTCTTTTTGCTTTATATATGCAAATGAAATAAGCCAAGCTATTGCCATTTGTACATAATATTCTTTATTGGTTATTTTATCTATTTTCTTTAAAATTTCATCTATATATTCTTCTGTTAAATAGTAATTTAAATACATTACAAGTGCAAATCTTATTTCATATTCCTTATCAGAATTAATATATTGTTCCAAGAAATCCCACATTTCTTTCATATATTTCTTTGTTATTTTTAGATTACTACATGTTGTGTCACAAACAGCCCAACTGTTTATTTTAGGAACAAATTCTTTTAAATATTTAAATGTATCTTCTATACTAATTTTAGAATATCCAATAACTAACCCATGTAAAGCTAATTCTTCATAGTATTCATCTTTAACATTTCTCAAAAACTCGTCATAATCTTTTTTTGAAATTTCTTTTGCCATTTCTCTTAATTTTGGAACTCTTACACCTATTATATTATCTACATTTGGACATAAACTACTATGAAATTCTTTGTACTTTAAATCTTGCAACTCAAACAATTTACTCTTTATATCTTCCATATGTTACTCCTTTTTTATTATTCAACCATTTATATCATAATTTGTCAATTACTTATATATTTTGTTTGTAATACAAATGTAACATAAATGTAATATAAATGTAATACACTTTTACGACAAATTATTGTATAATATATTTGACGAATTTTTATACAAAAAGACAAAAAATGGAGGATACAATGAGCATCGAATCTGATTTACGAAAAGATGGAATTAGAGTTGTCGATATACTTGATACTATGTCTGTAAACCGAATCGCTCATAATGTTGCAGCAAAGCTTTGTGAAACATTCCCAGAACTTTGTTTCAATGAGACAGATTTATTTGCAAAACTTTCTAAATTAAATATGTATAGAGCAACTATGCCAGAAGGCATGGCTGAAGCTAATTACTTTTATAAAAATACTTCTATTTATTTTAATAGTAAAGTAGAAGATGAAGATTTAGAAGAATTTGCAATTCATGAATGTATTCACTATATTCAAGAAGTTAAAGATAAAAAAAATAATCTTATTCGTATGGGATTATGTAATTTTGATAATTTTAAAATTATTGGTATGGGCTTAAATGAAGCTGCAGTTCAATATATGGCATCTAAAGTTATTGGCATTGAAAAAGATTACGTAAAATATTTTGGTATTTCTTTTAGAACTATAAGTCCTTCATATTATCCTTTAGAGTGTAATTTGATCGAGCAAATGGCTTATATAACAGGTGAATCAGTATTATTTGATAGTACTTTTACAAGTAACGATAATTTTAAAAATGCTTTCATTGATTTAACTTCAGAAAAGGTTTATGATGATGTTCAATATTATATTGATCAAATTCTGGAACTTGAAGAAAATCTTATAAAATTAGGTAATAAATTTTCTTCATTTGACGAAAGAAATAAAAAAGTTGATAAAATAGTTGCAAAAACTGATAACTGTAAAAATAAAATTACTAATTATTTTATTAAAGCTCAAAATTTAATTATAAAAAGTTATTTTGATAAATCTTTTAAACAAATTAGTAATTTAGAAGAACTTGATAATTATAGGAAAAAATTAGAACATTATGGAGAGTTTATTGGTCGTACAGATGACTATACTTTCTTTGATGATTACTATACAGAAAAGATGTCCGCATTAGAGCATAAGTCTAACGTACTTGAAAATGGCGGTGTCGAAACTGCTCTTGAATTCAAGAAACCTAACAAATTTGTTTCTTGGCTAAGAGCAATTAAAAACTTCGTAACAGGAGAAAAAATACATAATTAACTAATGATTTGTAAAATACAAAAGATTTATTGTTATACTAAAGTTAAAGCTTTACAAATGATAAATGTACAGATGATATTTTGCAAGTTATATATTACAAAAGATTTTACAAATGATATTTATACTAAAGATTATACAAATGATAAAAGGGTGTTTTAACTAACACCCTTTTTTATTCTCTAAATATTCTATTATTGAATTTGCCGCATCTCTACCAGATCTGGCAGCCCATGCAACAGTACTCTTTGCTCCGGCAATATCTCCACCAGCAAAAATTTTAGGTTTTGAAGTTCTATTTTTTTCATCAATTTGTATGTATCCCCATTTATTTAGGTCTAGCCCTAAAACTTGTACAAACTGTTCAGGCATCGAACCAAGTGCCATAACAATATAATCTATATCAATTATATAATTACTATTAGGTATATTTATAGGAACTTTTCTTGTTTCTCCTTCTTTTTGCACTAGTTCTGTTTTTATTAGTTCTACTTTCTCTACTTTTGTATTCCCTAATATTCTCACAATGTTATTCTGAAATAAAAATTCTATTCCTTCTTCTTTTGCCTCTTTTATTTCTTTTACTTCTGCAGGCATTTGTTCTTCTGCTCTTCTATAAATTACTTTTACTTCTTTTGCTCCCATTCTTTTTATTGTTCTAGCACAATCCATTGCAACATTTCCTCCACCTATTATTGCAACCTTTTTGTTAGTATAATCTGGATGAGATTGATTCTCTAATAGCTGATTTCCTCCATATACTCCATCTAATTCTTCTCCTTCTACACCCATTTTTGTGGTTATATTTGCTCCAAATGATAAAAATATTGCATCATATTGTTTCTCTAATTCTTGTAAAGAAATATTTCTTCCCAATTCCACACCATATTTTACTTCTAGGCCTAAATCTATTATTTTTTGTACTGTTTCTTTTACTATAGTTTTAGGCAGTCTGAATTCGGGAATTCCATGTACTAAAAGACCTCCAAGGTAGTTATATTTTTCATATAAAGTTACTGAATATCCTTTTTTTAATAAAAAAGCACTTGCTGTAAGCCCTGAAGGTCCACCTCCTACTACTGCGATTTTTTTATCTTTGTTTGCTGTATTAGGCTCTGATATTGTATATTTTTCTTTTATTGCTATATCTCCTACAAATGCTTCTAACTCTCCTATGCTTACAGGATTAGATTTTATTCCTCTTACACATGATCCTTCACATTGCTTTGTATGTGGACATATTCTCCCACATATTGGTTGTAATACTGTTGTTTCTGATAATATTTCATATGATTTTCTGTAATCTTCTTCCTTAATTGCTTTTATAAAGCTTGGTATGTCATTTCCTAGTGGGCATCCTTTGTTTAAACAAGGTTTTACTGGACAATTTAAACAATAATTTGATTTTTCTTTTATTTCTTCTAAATTTTTCATCTCTTCTCTCCATATTTTTAATTCTTTTTCATTGTACACCGTTCTTATGTTTAAGTCAATCGTTTTGACCAGAGAGTTAATTTTTTCTAATGTGTTATATTGAGTATTATTATTTGCAAGAATAGATTGAATCACTTATTTTCTTTAAGCATAAACAAACATTAAGATTCCCTATAACTTTATTCGCTATTAAAAATTTTCTATTTGCTTGATAGTCACCTATCATATTTATGAATTTATTTATACTAGATATTTGGTTTAATATATCGATTTTTAATTTTGTTGTTCCATTTTGATTAATTTCAAAATCATTTAAAGATAATCTTTGATTTAAAGCTTTTTTATAAAAAGTTCTTGAATTTAATTTCGGATTTTTTATTTTTAATCCTGTTAAATGTAAAAAGTTACTTCTTTTAAAAATTATTTCTATATATTTTACATTTTTATCAACCTGATATAATATTAATATTTTTTTATTTGCCAGATTTTTTTCATATAATATTATTGCCTCTTGTAATATATTTATTGTCTGTTTCTTATCCATAATCTCCTTTCCCCAAAAAATTAAAAGGCTAAATAAACAATACATTTAGCATTGTTTATTCGCCCCCAATACTGATTTTTCCGTTGTTCGCCAACATGTAAGTCCGATTACCTTACATCAATTTCGAGTTTTTCCGTTGCTCGCCAACATGTAAGTCCGTTTGTCTTACTCCAATTTCGAATTTTTATGGTGTCAGTTCACCTTTATTATTATATACATTATATAAAGAAATATTTCTTTTGTCAATATGCATTTACAAATTTTTACATATTTAATTCTTTCATCTTTTCCATAACCAATTTTAAGTCTTTAATAAAATCTATCTTCTTAGTTTCATCTCTTAAAAGTGCTGCAGGATGCCATGTTGGCATATATAAAATTCCTTTCTTTTCAATCCATTTTCCTCTACTTGATGTTATTCCATATTCTTTACCTAATATATTTTTTAATGCTACACTTCCCAATAAAACTATAATTTGTGGTTTTACTAATATTACTTGATTTCTTAGATAATTTAAGCAAGCTACTGCTTCATCATCTTCTGGATTTCTATTTGAAGGTGGTCTACATTTTACAATATTTGCAATATATACTTCTTCCCTTTTTAACCCTATTGCTTCCAATGCCATGTTCATCAATTTTCCTGCTTTTCCTACAAAAGGTTCTCCCTGTATATCTTCATCCGCTCCAGGACCTTCTCCGATAAACATTAATTTTGCTTCTTTATTTCCTACTCCAAATACTACATTATTTCTTGTTTGACATAGTCTACATTTTTTACATCGTTTTGCATCTTCTTCTAATTGCTCCCAATTATCGTACATTTTATTCTCTCCTTTTTGTCAAATTTCAAAAACTTTCATTGCATTTTCATATGTAATTTTAGCAACTTCTTCTATTGCTATATTTTTAAAATCTGCTATCTTCTGGGCCACGAATTTAACGTTTCTTGAGTCATTCCTTTTTCCTCTATTAGGTTCTGGTGATAAATATGGACTATCTGTTTCGATTAAGATCTTGTCCATTGGAACCATTTTTACAACCTCTTCTGCATTTTTTGAATTTTTAAATGTTATTGGTCCTGCAAAAGAGATATAAAATCCTAATTGCAATGCTTGTCTTATCATCTCTTGATTTAATTGGCAACAATGAAATATTCCTTTTTTACTTACAGGATTTTCCTTTAGAATTTGTATTGTGTCAATAGATGCATCTCTTGAATGTATTACTATTGGTAATTCTAATTTATTTGCTAATTCTATTTGTTTCGCAAAAGCTTGTTTTTGCAATTCTTTATTTTCTTTATTCCAATAATAATCTAATCCTATTTCTCCAATTGCAACTAATTTTTTACCTTTATTATTTATCGCAATTTTTGAAATTTCAGATATATTTTTCCACAATTCTTCTTCTGATTGTGGAATATCATTAGGAGAAATTCCACATATTGAATAAATAAATTTATGTTTTTTCGTAATTTCTAATGACTTTATAGATGATGGTATATTGTATCCTGCACATACAAATTTAGTTACACCTGATTTATATGTTTCTTCTATTATTTGTTCTCTATCTTCATCAAATTTCTCATCATTATAATGAGAATGTGAATCAAAAAATTCCATTTTATTCCTCCTCAATTTGGTGCCGGTCCTTTTTGGCATTTTTAATAGCAAACTATTACATTTGCTACTGCATATTGTTTACAATGCGAAATGCTTATATCAATATTTTCTATTGTTTTTATTGGACTATTTATCATATTTACATATGGTCTTCCATTTTCATCATTCAAAATTTCAATATCTTTCCATGATATATCATACTTATTTTTTAATCCAGATGATATTGCTTTAAATACCGCTTCTTTTGCAGCAAATCTTGCAGCATAATGTTGATATTTTTGTGTTTTTTTACTTTCACAATATTGTATTTCTTCTTCTGTAAAAACTCTCTCACAAAATTTTCCATCTGTGTTTTCTATACTATCTTTTACTCTTTCTATTTCTATTATGTCAGTACCTGTTTTTATATTCATAGTATCGTCAAATCCCTTCTTCGAAATATAAAACAATTAAATTTAAATTTTCAAAAAGCGACATTTCATGTCGCCTTTTTATTTTAATAACGATATTATTATTAAACCATTTACACATAATGTTATTATTAATAATATTGCTATTGTTATATTTATTCTCGTGTTTTTTTCTATATTCAACTCTTTATATAAGACATCATATTTATTCTTTGTATCAAAATATAATGGATATAATTCTAATACTTCTCTTAAATATTGATAGAATATTGAACCAGTATCTTCTGATGTAACTTCATTTATCCATAAGTCTTGAGTGAATTTAATAAATTCCTTTCTTGTCTTCTTTATTCTTGTTCCTTCTCTAAATTCTAGATTTATCTTTTTTAAATATATTTTTGTATACATTGCTAATATATATGTGTATAAATATTGTTCCTGAAATTCTTGTGGAAATACTGTATAATTATTTATATCACAACTTGAACTAAATAATGTAACTCCTTGTTTTGTTACCCCTAGCTTAGCATATTTCCACTTAGATATAATTTTCATTTCATCTCTAGAAAAGTTTACACTGTTATCACTTGGTAATATATTTAAAAATTTTATATAATTATCTTTTATCTTATCAAATTCATTATTATTGTTCCAACTTTCTTGGTCTATACATACATATGAATATGTTAAAAATCTTTCTGTATCTATATCAAGTTTCATAGACTCTAGATTTGAACCTGTTAAATTTTGTATAAATTCTTTAAAATATTTTACATCACTAAAACAGTCTGATTGTACTCTTATATTATCATAATTGTTCATATTGCTATATTCTTGATTTATATCTCTAAATTTATAGTTGAAATTTAGCAAATCTGCAAATTTATCACTTTCTTCAATATTTGTCTTTATACATAAAAAACATATTCCTGTATTAAAACATATTATTTCTATTTTAGGTATTTTGAAAAATATTCCATTTTTTTCTGATGTTGATCCTTGTATATCCTTTTTTACTGTATACTCAAATATATTACAATTGTTTTTGGCTAAAATTGCAGCTTTCGTATCTAATGGTAATTCTTGTAGTTTTGCTAGTTTTGTTTTACTTAAATTAAAGCTGTTAAACATATAGTTCCTTGCTCTTGGCGAAAAATATGAATATATATCTAAGTCTTTATCTTTTTTAAATATTCTTAATTTACAATTTTCATCTTTTAGTAACTTTAATATGTATTTTATATATTTACTTTCTTTTATTACATAAGGGTATATAAAATATGTATATTGGTATTTTGTCTTTAGCTCCATTTATTATAACATTCCTTTCATATTATTTTTCGCAATAATAATTCATGTTTAAATCTTGTCCTAAGTGCCATTTTCCTATAAAATCAATTTTTAAATTATTTTCTAAATTATATTTTGGTTCGATAACTTCTTTACCATCACTGTCTATAGAACCCCATAATCCATTTTTCTTTACTGATGCAAATCCATATTCGTTTTGTTCTGTTGCATCATCATATATATAATCTACTACTTGTTCTCCTTTTTTATTTACAAAACCAAATTTTCCATCCTTTTTGCTTAAAAATAATGTGTTATCAGTTAATATTTCTGTATTTGCTTTTTCTTCACATTTAAAATTATAATATTTATATTCATCATCTATTCTCATTCTTATATAAGATTTATCTGTATTTAGTTCTGATAATATTCCTTCTAATTTTATATTAAAATCTGTATCTATTATTGTTGTCTTGTATTCGGCTGTTTCTGCAAAATATAAATTTGCTTTTTCATTATATGTTAATCCTATATATTCAAATGGTAATTTAATATTTTGATCTATATCTATTATTCCAAACTTATCATCTTTCTTAGCTATATAGAACCCTTCTTTAGCTTCTTTAAGATATTGATATTTTGCTTCTATTGTTGTTTCTCCTGCAGAATTCATTTCTCCAAATAAATTTCCTTTTACAAATATTAATCCTCTTGAACTTTCTGATTTTATATCATCAAAACCTTCGGTTAATACTGTTTCTCCTGATGAATTAATTACTTTTAGCTTTCCTTCTTCTTTAACAAAGAAATAATTAGGTAAATATATTTGTTTTATGTCTTCATATTTACTTTCTAGCAATTGTTTCTTAGTTGTACTTACTACTCCATATTGGTTTTGTTCATCTATTGTTATATATCCTTCTTTATATGTTTCTCCTAAATTACTAATCTCTTTATAATTTGGTTCTATTATTATGCTTCCTTTATCATTTACAAGTCCTAATTTATCACCTTTTTTTATTAATATACTGTTTTCAATTCCTTGTAATGCATTTATTTCATCATATTCACATGGCAATAGTTCAACTCCTGTTAAATCTATTAATCCATATTTTCCATCTTTTTTTACTTTTAAAATGCTTTTTTCATACCATACATTATTGTCTTTGTCTATATTGCTTATGGCTTCTACTTGTTCATATTTTGTGAATATTGCTTCATTTTTCTTGTTTATTGCTTTTGTTTTATATTCACCAGTTTCTTCATTTATATCATATGTACAAATAAAAACGTCTTTCGCCCTATCTGGTATGACTATCATTTCTCTATATGAAGGTGAAATAACTTCTTCTCCTTCTTGGTTTATAACTCCCCACTTATTTGCTGAATATAATACAAAATATTCATAGTCTTTATTTAATTTTTCTCTTTCATTAAATACATTTTTTATTATGAATATGAACATTATTATTACTGCAATTGCTAATATTACTGCTAATACTTTTTGATAGTTTAACTTTCCTTCTGTTTCATATCTTTTCCCTCTGCCCATTGTTACCTCCAAATTATATTTTTCTACGTGTATAATATATCACAAAATTAATAATGTTACAAGTAAAATTAAATATATTTATTCTCTATTTATCAATTTACATACCATAATACTCATATCGTCTTTTGCTATTCCATAATTATTGTCTATTGATTCATTTAGTATAATATCTGCAATTTTTTGACAATTGGTTGTTTCTATATCTTCTAGCATATATTTTACCCATAGTTCTTTATTTTTGTATTCAACATTTGAGTCTATTATTCCATCACTACACATAACTATAATATCTTGGTTTTCTATATCTTTATCATATGTTGTTAAATTAATATCTTTTAGTATTCCTGCTGGTAAGCTTAATGATTTTATGATCTGTACTTTTTTCTTATTTTTCACATATGTTGGGCAAGCTCCATTTTTTATAAATTCTATTTTTCCATTATATAAATCTATTATTGCTATATCTAGTGTTGCAAATATTTCTTCACTAGTATTCATAATTGTAGTATTTATTAAATCTATAGAAGTATCTTTATCAAATCCTGACATCAATAGTCTTTCTAACATTTTTATTGCTATTTGACTACTTTTTCTCGCTTCAGGACCTGAGCCCATTCCGTCACTCAAAGCCAATAAATATTTTCCATCATTTAATCTAATTTGTAATAAGCTATCTCCAGAAACTGGACTATCATTTTTTACTTTTGTTGCTTGTCCTATTTGTAAAATGTACTTATCTGCTGATATATAACAAAATACTCTTTTACCTTGTTTATTTAATTTTTTAGTTTTAGCTTCATTTAGCATTAATTTCTCATTTAATGTCTTCTCTAAAACCTTTTGAATCTTTTCTATATCTGTGTTCTCACTTATTTTGCTATTTTCTTTTAAATATATATCAATAAAATATCTATTGTCTTTTTTATTTATCTCCATCGTTTCTATTAATATATCTTTTATCTCAAGTGCTGTTATTATCTTCTTTTTTTCTTCTATGTAACTTCCATCATTTTCTATTTCTTCTTCCATTTTTACAGCTATACTTGATATTGCTTTTGATACACCATCTAATTGAGCTTGTACGTTTTTTTTGTTTGATTTTACCTTTTCTTCCCATATAAAGTTTGATTTACTTATTTTATATGCATAATTTACTGCTTTTACAATTTGCTCAACATTTTCATTTATACTTTTACTTATTTTTTCATCTTCATACTGAACTATATAGTTATTATTTTTAGCAAATGTTTTTAATAAATCTTCTTTATTTATTTCTTGTTTTTCTAATAAAATATCAAATAATTCATATACAATTGGATTCTCTGGTTTTATCATGTCATCATATAAAATATTTTCTTCAAGCCCATCTAGATTGTTTAATAATTCTGATATAAATGCTTGCCTATTTTTATCATATATTTCTTTAATTGTATTATTTGTTTCATTTGTAGTTTCTTCATATGTATCTGCCATATCCTTAATTGTTTCTGATACCATGTTTAATTGGTTTATTGTCTCTTTACTTTGATTTAATTTTCTACTATTATCGAACTCTGGCAACATGTTATCACTTTTAATGAGTTCTTCAACATTTATTCCTACCCACTTTGGCACTGCTAGTAATCCAAGTGATGCAATTAGTATTTCTTTAAAAAATGCTATATCTGTTGCACTTCCATTTGAAGCATATATTATTATTCCATTTCCAACTAAGAACCCAATTATTACTCCTATTTTACCAAATTTGTTTAGTACACCAGCTATCATACCTGAAATAGCATATAATGCAACTATCATTGGTTCATTTTGAGCTATTATTCCTAGTGTAACTCCTATTGTTACTCCTGCTGTAGTTCCTATCAGAATTCCATTTTTCCATCCAAGTATTAAAACAATAAATATACTTAAAATATTTCTTATTGATAGTCCTAATATAGAAAATTCTCCAAATGCAGAAACTGCTATTGATAATAATAAACTTGCGCCTATTACCTCTTCTATTGAAAATGCACTTTTTTCTGTCATTTCTTGAATTACCACTATAGAGTTTACAAATATTTTATAAAATACTACTGACAATATGGCTAATGTAATGTGCAAAATTAAATCTGCTACTGTAAATTTAGTTAATATCAATTTTGCTATCATTACTAATATAATACTTATAAATATATGTCCTGATATTTGTATCTGTTCATTTTTATATTCATCATTCTCTTTTGGAGGTTTTATACATATTAATATTAATAACATTAATATTATAAGAATATAATTTAATGCTCCTACTGCTCCTGCACCTATTATATTTCCTATAAGTCCAACAATTACTACTCCTATTGCTGGAACTCCTCCAGCTAAGCACGCACCCACTATTGCTATACTAAATGGAGAAACTGCTTGTCCCATTCCTATTGTTGATATCATAAATGATATTATATATGTTATTATATTTTTAACATTAATTAAATTTTTAAGTACTTCTTTTCCTGTATTGCTTTTTGACATCCTTACCACCTCATACTTTTTCATAATATAGTAACATTTTAATCCTTTTCTTTTGTGTTTTTTGTCTTTTTTGGTACTTTACTATAAAAAAGTTTTTTACAATTTGTGATATTTACTTTTTTATTATCTCATTTTCCTTTGTTTTGTGTTTTATATTTTATTATAGATTGTTGAAAATTACAAGATTTTTTCTTAATTTGTATAAAAAATCTTTATATATAACTATTGAATCAGTCAAAGACCCATAGAAAGACCCTAGCTATGTTTTTGACAAGGAAATAGTTATATATAAAGATTTTTTGTACATATTTAACATTTTCTGATTTTGTTCATATAATAAATAATAATGCATAATTTATTAAGAGGTGATACTATGTCTGATAAGATGGAGGATTTATTTGCTAATGTTAAAAAAATGGTTGATAGCGGAAATATTCCTGATGATATAAAACAAATGATGAATAATTTACAGAATTCTTCTAATAGTTCGAATAATACAAGTAATTCAACTGGATCTAATGATAATAGAAGCCCTGATTTAAATAATATTTTAAGTCAAGTTTCTCCAGAAATGCTTAATAATTTAAGTAATATGTTAAATTCTAATAATCAGTCTGGTCAAAATTCTAGTCAAGATAGTAATAATAATAATTCTGGTAATTTTAATATTGATATGAATACTATTATGAAAATGCAATCAATTATGTCACAAATGAATAACAAAAATGATCCTCGTGCTAATTTATTGTATTCTTTAAAACCTTATTTAAGAGATTCTAAAAAAGAAAAACTTGACCAGTATGTTAATTTACTTAATATTTCTAAAATTGCAGATATGATGAATAAAAACAATAATGATAATAAAACAAAATAGAGAGGAGTAAAAAAATGCCTAGATTCCCAGGAACTCGGATTTCCTTTTCAATATTATAATACCTATAGAAGAAATAATTTTTATAATAATTACAAGCCTTATGCGCCTGTACAAGAACAATCTAATACTTGTAATTCTGCTAATGAACATTCTATTAGTTGTGTCCCAGTTCGTGAAGAATCTAATAAATCTAAACCAAATAATAGAAAAGCCAAATCAGATGAGACTGTTTGGCTTGATTTGTTTGGTATAAAATTATATTTTGATGATGTACTTATTCTTAGTCTCTTATTCTTTTTATATAGAGAAGAAGTTAAGGATGAAGGCTTATTTTTGGCGTTGGTTATGTTGCTAATTAGTTAAAAATTTAGTTTTTTTCAATTGTCCATCCTGTTTCTGAATTACCTGTTAATTGGATGTCAGATTTTAAAATTACTACGGGACGAATTCCAAGGCAGCTATCGTAACTTAATCCCTTAGAATCTAAGAAGTATCCAAAATCATAACCTACATATCCATTACATACATTGTGTAATCCAAAATAAGCAAAATTTCCGGTCAAAACCGACAAAAGTTGAACCAACCCAATAATATTGTTCACTTCCATTATCTATTGCTTTATATGCTTTGCTTCCTTCTGTTAAACCTCCCCCTGTACTGCTATTACTTGATAGTGAATTTAAATAATAATAATAAAATGTAATTTTTAATGTTGTTATTTTTTGCATACTATTTATGTCTGTTACTACTGGATCCATTGTTACTTTTTGCGATACTTTCCATGTTTTTGAGATTACATCAAACCAGTTAAACATTTTGTTATAGTATTTATTATGATCATCATAAGAATTCCCTTCTAACCCATTACTTGTTGTATAATGAGGATAGGCATCGCCTTTCCAATAACATGTTACTTCACTTCCATATTCTCCTACATCTCCTTCTCCATATTTTTTCCCATTTCCTGTTTGATTTGGATCATATACCCCTACATTATTTGGATTATATCCTGTCACTTTATTTATATCTTCTATTCTTATACTTCTTGCATCTGTCGCTCCATATCCGTGTCCAAATATCTCACTTATTTTATCTAGCTCACTTACTGCATTTATATATCCTTCTCTTCCTTTTATATAATAATATTCATCTAATGTTGTTTTTATTACATCTGTTGGTGCTATTAGTATTTGCCCTTCATCACTTACTCCTAATACCTTCCATGTTCCTCTATAATCTGATGAAAATGTTTGATCTTCATATTCATTTTCTTTGCTATATGATGTTACTGTTTTTACTTCTTCTCCTTCTATTAAGGGATTATAGTCTATTATATCTCCCACTTCTAGTGTTATTTCTCCATTTGTCACTTTTAATGTTTTGTCTCCATTCATATCTGTTCCTGTTACTGAATACCAGGGTCCTCTTTCTGTTGTTTTTCCACCTGCATCTACTAGATAACTATTTCCTGTGGCGGGATATGTTACTATAAATTTGTCTCCACATTGTTCTAATGTATAATCTACATTTCTTTCTCCAATATTAATTGTTAATTCTTTTTCCAAATTTTCTTCTGTAATTTCTTCCCATCCAGTTTTTGCTTTTGCTGCAATTGCTGCTAGTTCTACTCTTTCTTTTTCATCTCCAATTTTGGTTTTATCCTTTGATTCTGCTGCTTGTTTCATTATTCCATTTTCTCCTGTTAGCATGGAAATACTTACTCCTGCTAAGATTAAAAGGACTACAATTGTAACCACTAATGCTATTAAAGTTATAGCTTTATCGCTTTTCTTTTGTTTTAATTTCATAAAAACCTTTCCTTTCTTGTACTAATATTTATATTAGCATTCTTGTTTTGTGCAATATTCATTTCTAAGTATTTAAATTAAAAATATTAAATTTGAGTAGATTTATTTTTATTTAATTCCATTATTCTATCACAATTTTGTCATCACCTACATAAATATATGCATGTTCACGAATTTCCTCTTCATCTCTGTCTATTTCTCTAACAATATTTGATATTCTAAGTTGTACTGCATCTAATGTACTTGCCGCAATTATTGCTTCTTTATTTCCTTTTGCTCCTGCATGTGCCAGTCCTCTTAAAGTTCCAATTACAACTATATTGTCAGCAGCAATTACTTCTGCTCCAGAGTTTACATCGCCTATTACAACAATACTACCTTCTACTTCTATTCTTTGACCTGAACGTAATGAACCTTTATGGAATGTTGTTTCAGATATTCCAACATCCTTTTTATAACTTCTTGTAATACTATGTAATCCTAGTGTAGTAGGTGTATCGAATTTTACTTCTACATCTATTTCTTTTTTTATAATTTCTTTTATTTCTTCTAATTCTTTATTTTCTAATATTTTTCCTGTAACCCTAATTGGTGTTTTTTCTTCTTGATACATCTTTTTTAGCTCTACTATTTTAGAAGATAATTCTGTTATAATTTCTTCTTGTTCTGCTTTATCATCAATTTTAATTACAATCTCATTCGTCTTTAGATTTATACTAACACAATTCATATTTATACATCCTTTCACTCTGCTATCTTATTTCTTCTGTATATGGGACTGCCTGTACATTTTCATTTACTTCTGTTGTTTCATTCATTCCAAAATATTGTGTAAGAACATCTCTAGCAACCTCTGCTGCATAATTTCCATGTCCACCATTTTCTATCATTACTACAACTGCTACTTCTGGATTCTCGAATGGTGCAAAACATACAAACCATGCATCAACAAGATCATTGTTATTTGAATCTTTTCCTGCTTCCGCTGAACCAGTTTTTCCTGCCACTTCTACTTGAAAGTTTTTGAAAATATTGTAAGCTGTTCCTCCAGCTTCACTAGTAGCCATCCTCATTCCCTCTTTTGCTACATTTATATTTTCAGGATTTATTTGTATACCATCATCAGTGTTTTCTATTCCTAACTTCTCATTAGTGTATTTTTCTATCTCTTCTCTAGGTACTTCTGTTCCATCTGAGTTTAATATTGTTTTTATTATTGTTGGTTTTACTACTGTTCCTCCATTTGCAATTGATGATATATATTTTGCTATTTGCATTGGAGTAAAATTATTGTAACTTTGACCTATTGCTGCAGGTAGTGTATCTCCAGGATACCAAGCTTGACCATTTGTTAGTTTTGATTTCGTTTCAGTAGATGCTACTGTTCCTGCTGTTTCACTTGGTAATTCTATTCCAGTTTTCTTTCCAAGTCCAAAATGTAATGCATATTTTGCAATAGTATCAACTCCAATTCTATCACCTACTTCATAAAAGAAATAGTTACATGAATGTTGAAGTGCTTGTGTTACATTTAAATATCCATGACCTCTATGATAACTTGTATAATACCAACATTCAGGAGAATATCCTTTATATTTTCTATATACCCCGACATCATTTATTTTTTCTTTAGTAGTTATTGCTCCAGATTCTAATCCAGCTATTGCTGTTACCATTTTAAATGTTGAACCAGGTTCATATGCTGCTTGTATTGCTTTATTCAATTGTGGATGTGCTTCATTTGTGCTTAAATATTGCCAATGTTCTTTTGAAATTCCTCCAACAAACCATTCTGGCTCATATGTTGGGTTACTTGCTGTTGCTAATACCTCTCCTGTATTAACATTCATAACAACAGCCGCTCCACCTTTAGCATCATAAGTTTGAGAAAATCCTCCACTTTTTATTTTATTTATACAGTTCTCTAAAGCTGTCTCTGTTACTTTTTGTAAATTTGAGTCTATTGTTAATACTATATCACTACCAGCAACCGCTTCTTTAGAAATATATTCTCCTGTAATTGTTCCATCTACAGACATGTCAACTTGCTTTTCTCCGTCTTTACCTTTTAGGTAGCTTTCAAATACATACTCTATTCCTGTTCTTCCTATTATATCGTCACTATCATAAATATCCTTATTTGCTTTATACTCGTCTTCATTTATTTTTCCTGTATATCCTATTACATGAGCAGCCATGCTTCCAGTTAGATATGTTCTTACAGCATCTGCTGATATACTTATTCCTGGAAATTCACTATTTCTTTCACTTATTTGTGCAACAATCTCCTCATTAACATCTTTTGCTATGGTTATTGATTTTGTAGCACTATAACCTGTTGTTGTAATTTTATATCTTATTGATATTATTTTTCTTATATCCTCAACATTATCATCAGATATTTCATATTTATCTTTAAATTTATAAAATGCTTCTTCTGCTCCCGCATCTTCTGGTATTTTATATTTAGTCTTCCATTTGGCAAGTTCATCATCTGCTATTGTAAATTCAAATGGATTTATTTTTATTGGGAATGTATCTGTATATGATATTTGATAATCATTTAATAAATTTACTAACCTTAAAATAGTTTCATTTAATTCATCATTGGCTATATTTGTTTTGAAAATCTCTATACTATATTCTGTTCTAACCCCTGCAAGTTCGTTTCCAGATCTATCTACTATAGAACCTCTAGCAGCTTCCACAGAAGTTACTCTTGATAACCTAGTATTAGATTGCTCTCTATATGATTCTCCATTTACAATTTGTAAGTTAAACAATTGAGCAATTAATACTATTCCAATTATATATATTAAAATTGTTATTATATTAAATCTAAAATTGATCTGCTCATTTCCAATTTCTTTTTCCCATGTTGTTTCTCTATCAAAACTTATTCTATTGTTCAATTGTTCACCTTCTTTCAGAAATATCTAGTTAATATTTTGTCTCCTTTTATTTCATTTTCTATTTCATATCCAGTAAACTTCATTAAAGGATAAAGTATTGTAATTAATAACAAATTATATAAAACTTCAATTGATAATATCTTTATAAATGCAAATATATCTATATTTGTTTCAATAATAATATATTGGATAATATACAGTACAACTTCATATATAGTAGTAGATACTGCTCCCATTAGTAAAACTGTTATTCTACTATCTTTTGAAAAATTTTTGTCAAATACTCCACCTAAAAAGCCTATTAATGCTAGGCATATTGATGTTATTCCTATGTTTTTTCCTATCCATATATCTATAAATATTCCATATAGTATTCCATAAATAATTCCCATGCTTCGCCCCATATATAATCCTATATATAACATCACAATAATAAATATGTTTGGCATTACTCCAGCTATTGTAAAATTAGTGAAAAACATGGTTTGAAAAAGATACATTACTATACATGTAATTATTAGCGAAATGTGTATTATAACTTTTTTCATATTTACCCCTCTACTGATTTGTTATAACAAGTACTGTCTCTAGTTTTTCAAAGTTTACTGCAGCTTCTATTAAAGCATACGAATCGGTTTTGTTTGTTCCTTCAACTACTTTTTTTATTTTTCCTACATGTATTCCTTTTAAATAAATTCCACCTAATCCTGATGTTTCTACACTATCACCTTGTATAATATTTGCTCCTGTTGCAATATAATTTGCTTTTAATATTGAATTATTTTCAACTGTTCCTTTGCAAATCATACTATCTCTCGTTGTACTTGTTAAGCAGCTTGTTGCACTAGCACTATCTACTATTGTTTGAATTTTGGCTGTATTAGAAGTTACAGATACCACATATCCTACAAGTCCTTCATCAGCAATAACTGTCATTTTTTCTTTTATTCCATTATTACTTCCTATATTTATAACAATTGTCTTTGAATAATTGCTTATGTCTCTTGAAATTATTGTTCCTGGTACTGTTGTATATTCTCCATATTTTTCAGCTAAGTTTAATTGTTGTTTTAATTGTTCATTTTCGTTTTTTACTATCTCATATTCTCTTAAAGTTTGTTCTAATTCACTATTTTTTTGTTTTAATGATTCATTTTCCGCTTTTAATTCATTTATGTTTTCAAAAAATTTATCATTATTATTCAATTTATTTTTTAAATATGTCAGTCCATTTTCTATTGGAACCACTACCGTATTAGCAATATTTTCAATTATAGATATATTATCTGAATCAGTATTAGTAAATACAACCAATAATATCAATATTATTGTTGTAACAATAATTCCTATTATTCCACCTTTTTTATCTCTTTCCATTCACTATCTTCCTCTATCTTCTTTTTCTAGAATTTATTAAAATAGTTTTTAATTTTTCTAGATCCTGTAGTGTCTTCTCAGTCCCTCTTACAACACAATCTAACGGATCCTCTGCAACATAAACTGGCATCCCCGTTTCTAAACTTACTAATTTATCTAAATTTTGTATTAAAGCTCCTCCACCAGCTAATACTATTCCTTTTTCCATTATGTCAGAAGCAAGTTCTGGTGGTGTTTTTTCTAATGTTATTTTTATAACTTCTATTATCTTTTCTATTGACTCCTTCATTGCTTCTTCTACTTGATCTGATGTTATTACTACTGTCCTTGGTAATCCATCACTTAAATCTCTTCCTTTTATCTCCATTGCCATTTGTGTCATTAATGGCATTGCACAACCTATTTGTTTTTTTATTTGTTCAGCAGTTGTATCTCCTATTGCTAAATTTAATTCTTTTTTAACATAGTTAATTATATCTTCGTCTAGTTCGTCTCCTGCTATCCTTAATGAATTACTAATAACAATTCCTCCCAAAGATATTACTGCTACTTCTGTTGTACCTCCACCAATGTCGACTATTATATTTCCACTTGGTTCTTCTATTTCTATCCCAGCACCAACAGCAGCAGCCATTGGTTCTTCTATTAAATAAACTTCTCTTGCGCCTGCATGTATTATTGTTTCTTCCACAGCTCTTTCTTCTACTTCCGTTATTCCCGATGGAACTCCCACTAATACTCTAGGTCTTACTGCATTATATCTTTTACATACTCTTTCTAATATATTTTTTAGCAATAATTTTGTAGCTGTAAAATCAGCTATCACTCCATCTTTTAGCGGTCTAATAGCTTTTATTTCTTTAGGTGTTCTACCTAACATTTCTTTTGCCTCAAATCCTGTTGCTATAGTTCCTCCTGTTTTTGAATCAATCGAAATTACTGATGGTTCTCGCAATATAATCCCTTTTCCCTTTACTGTTACTAATATGTTTGCTGTTCCTAAATCTATCCCTATATCTTTAGATTTGAATGACAAAAAATTCATATTTTTTCTTTCCTTTCATTTTTGTTTTAATCTTTGTGAAAAGATACTTGTATAACTATTGTTCCCAATTACAATATGGTCTAATAATTGTATTCCTAATATTTGCGATGCTTGTTCAACTTTTTTTGTAAAATCTATATCAGCTTGACTTGGTGTTGGGTCTCCTGTAGGATGATTATGTATTAATATTATTTTTGCTGCTTCTATTTTTACTGCTTCATTTAATACAGATCTTATTGTTGCTACTACAAAATTACCACTACCTATTGCAATATCTTTAATTTTTAACAAGTCATTTTTGTTGTTAAGCATTGCTACTTTTAATATCTCTTGTTTTTCAAATCTCATTTTTTCTATTAGTATTTCTGCTATATCTTTAGGCTTTAATATTCTTTTTTCTTTATAGTTTGTTGATGCATTCATTCTTGTTGCTATTTCGCATACTGCTTTTAATTGTATTGCTTTTACTTTGCCTATCCCTTTTATTTTCATAAATTCTTCTACTGCTAGATCTCTCAAAAAATTTAACCCATTTTTTCTCTCGTTAGTATTAAGTTTTAATATTTTTTGTGCTAATCCTATTGCAGTTTCTTCCTTTGTACCTGTTTTTATTATTATTGCAAGTAGTTCTGCATTTGTTAATGTTTTTTCTCCATATTGTTCTAGTTTTTCATATGGTCTTTCCGTTTCTGGTAGTTCTTTCATTTTTGTTGGCATGTATCCTCCGTTCTGGCCCCTTACGGAAATTACTATTACATCGTGCTACTATTATATATTGATTTTGTGTTTTTTTCAAGTATTATGCGAAATTTTAATTACCAAAAATTGTTCCTTTAAATATAATACTATTAGTAGTATAATATATATACAAGGTTATGGAGGTCTTTTAATGAAATTTGAAAAATTAAATGAAAGTAAAATAAAAATAATTTTTACTTCAAAAGATGTGATTTTAAATAGTATTTCTACAAACGATGTTTTTACTGATGTTTCTATTTCTCAACAATTATTACAATATATACTGTTTAGAGCAGAAAAAGAAATTGGTTTTAAAACAGATGATTGCAAGTTATTAGTAGAGGCCTCAAAACGTTCTGAAGGAGGTTTTGTTTTTATTATTACAAAACTCTCTGAATTTGGTACTATGGATTGTTCCAATTTTATATATAAATTTGAAAATTTTGAAAATTTTTTAACCTTATGTACATATATTAAAAATATGAATTTTTCTAATTTTGAAAATACTCCTGTCAATATAACTCTTTCTTTATATAACAATGCATATTACCTTTCTATATCTAATTATTTTCAAATGCCACTTAATTTGTTAAATGCTTTTAATGAATTTGGAGAATTCCTCATTTATTCTCCACAATTGGATGGACTTATTAGTGAATATGGAAAGATTATATTTGAAAACAATGCTATCAGTAAAGGCATAAAAATAATATAAAAGAGTACATTAAAATGTACTCTTTTTTAATATACATAGTTTTGTGGGTTATACGCTACTCCATTAACTCTTACTTCCAAATGCAAATGATTTCCTGAGCTATTTCCTGTACTGCCTACAGCTGCAATTACATCTCCTTGATTAACTTTTGTTCCAGCAGAAACATATAATTGGCTACAATGTCCATAATATGTTTCTATTCCATTTCCATGTGATATTACTATCATATATCCATATGAACCTTTGCGTCCTGAAAATGTTACAGTTCCTGCTGCTGCTGCTTTTATTGCTGTTCCTTTTGGTGCAGCAATATCTAATCCTGTATGGTCACTTACTCTTCTAGTACTTTTTGCTCCAAATCTTGATGTTATTGTTCCTGATATTGGTCTTATTAAATTAATTCCAATAGGTACTTTTTGATATGAAATATTAGTTGAAGTATTTACTTTTCCTGTTGATACCACTTTTTTAGGTGGAGGTGCAACTACTTTTTTTACATATAATGAAGCAACTGCTGTGTCAACTGGTGTAAAGTCTACCAATTCTGTTTCATACAATTCTAATATTGATAATTTATCAATATTAGTACTTTCTTTTTGTTTTAGCTGTGTTACAATTTCCTCTGCTTCTGAAAAATTAGAAACATAGGCTTTCTCTTCTTCACCTTCTAATATTGCATAGTATTTATAATATACCACTCCTGATTGTTTTATTTTTTCAAATATTTCATCATCATTTGTAACTATGTTTCTTTTTAATAAACATAATTTATATTCTGGTAAATGATCTACTTGAACAAATGCTATATTACTATCATCTCCGCCGTCTCCATCTTCTATATATGCATTTATTTTTGCTTGTAACTTACTTTTGTCTCCACTATATCCTACTGCTTCACCATTTATAGTAACACTGTATATTGGTTTAAAAAATAATGCTACAGCACATATTATTAAAAATATAGAAACAGCTATAAGTATTGTAAGTTTAATTGACTTTCTTGCAAATACTAATATTTGTTTAATCATTAATTTTCTCCCTTGTACATATTTTTCTGTATTGTATATTAAATTTGTCTTTTTTAGCAATTTTTCTTAAAGCCAATTTATAGTTCTTTTACTTTTTTTTTCTTTTGTTTACTCTTTTTTTTTCTTTTTTTCTATCTTTTATATTCAAATACTCAAAATGCACAAAAAAAGAATCAGCAAATACTGATTCTTAGATAATTAGAAAATTATATTATCCTTGTTGTAACTCTGTTTTAACTGTTTCAACTTCTGTTGTTGTAGCTTTTTGCGCTGGTTTATAGTATCCTTTTGCATTAGCTACCTTAAATAGTTCATATTGAAAGCTTTCGTCATTATTTCTTATTTGTTGAAATGTTTGTCTTAATTGCATATTTTCAGATTCTGAAATAGCTGTTTGATATGCTGTTAAATCTGCTTTTACACTTCCTAATATGTCATTAACCATTGTTTTTTCATCCATTTTTCATCTCTCCTTATTAATTATTTAGAAAACCCATTAATTTTTGTTTTGTGTTTAAAGCATCTTGTGCTGATTTAGAAAACATTTGCTTTATTTGTGCATCTTGAACTTGATTTGCATATGTGTTTAATTTTTGATATGCAGTTTCATGAGCTCCTATTAAATGTCTTAAATGTTGTAACTCAACCTGTGTTAAATCTGTCATAATAATCACCCTTTCTAAATTTTTATATTTCTATTATGTACAAATTTATCCATTTTATACTTTAAAATAAAAAAATAGAACCGGTATTAAATTACCGGCACTAAATTAAACTTATATAATTTCTAAACCTGCAAATTTAGCCATTAATCTCTTATGTCCTACTTTGTCAAAATTAATATCAACTTTCAAATCATTTCCTTCACTTTCTACATAATTAATTGTTCCTTCGCCAAATTTTTTGTGATATACTTTTACTCCAGTTTGATATCCAGATAGATCAATTGACTGGCTATCATCTGCTTTTTTATTTAGGTTATTTAAAAAGCTTTCTGCAGTTCTAAATGAAAAACCTGTGTTTATATTTGATGCTGCTGTTGCATATTGTGTATCTTGTAATTTATATGATTTAATGTTTCCATTATTTTTATTTCCATAGCTCCATGTATATCCACTGTCTTCACCAAATATGTTACTTTCCTTTTTATTTACTTCTCCAATTGCTTCATCATATCCATCTAATAATTCTTTTGGAATTTCTTGTAAAAATCTTGATGGTGGATTATGTGTTGTAGCACCAAAAGTAGTACGTTGTTTGCTATTGGTTAAATATAGATTTTCTTTTGCTCTTGTTACTCCAACATAACATAAACGCCTTTCTTCTTCTAATTCTTTTTGTTCTCCTATTGATTTATATCCAGGGAATATTCCTTCTTCCATTCCTACTAAAAATACTACTGGAAATTCTAATCCTTTTGCACTATGTAATGTCATTAGAGTTACAGACTCTTCTGTCTCTTCCATATTGTCTAAATCACTTGATAATGTTATTCCCTCTAGAAAATTACTTAATCCATTATCGGCTGATTCTTCTTCAAATTCTATTGCTACTGTAAGAAATTCATCTAAGTTTGCTATTCTGTTTTCAGCTTCTACTGTATTTTCATTTTCAAGAGCTTGAGTATATCCTGTATCTTTTAATATTTTTTTGATTAATTCTGATAATTTTAATTTGTCCTTTTGTGAAATTATCTCCTCCATACAGTTTATAAATTCTCTTGAATTTAAATAAACTCTATTTAGACCGTATTGTTCTGCATTTTTTATTACATCATACATTGAAATATTGTTTTGTTCTGCAACTTGTGCTATATTATCCAAACTAGTTTTTCCAATTCCTCTTTTAGGCTCATTTATTATTCTATTTAGGCTTAAATTATCAGAAGTATTTTGTACTAACCTTAAATATGAAATAATATCTTTTATTTCTTTTCTCTCATAAAATTTTAGTCCACCAACAATTTTATATGGAATACTTTCTCTTCTTAGAATTTCTTCTATTGCTCTTGATTGAGTATTCATTCTATATAACACAGCGAAATCGGAATATTTATAATATTCTTCTCTTCTCAAATGTTCTATTTGTTCTACAATGTATCTTCCTTCGTCATATTCATTATCTGCAGAAAATACTTTTGGCAAATTTCCCACATCATTTTCTGTCCATAATTTTTTATCATATTTAACTTCGTTGTTTTTTATTACTGCATTTGCAACTTTCAATATATTTCCTGTGCATCTATAATTTTGTTCTAGCTTTATTATTTTTGTTCCAGGAAAGTCTTTTTCGAAATTTAATATATTAGAAATATCAGCCCCTCTAAAACTATATATTCCTTGGTCATTATCTCCTACAGCCGTTATATTACCATGTTTAGATGCAAGCATTGTTACTAATGTAAACTGTGACTTATTTGTGTCTTGGTATTCATCTACTAATATATATTTAAATTTGTTGGAATAATATTCCAATACATCTGGATTTTCCATTAATATTTTTATTGTATAATTTATAATATCATCAAAATCTATTGCATTATTTTCCTTTAATTTTTTTTGATATAATGCATAAACTTCAGATATTTTTTCTTTTCTAAAATCTCCATGTGATTTTACAGAATATGAGTCTGGTTCTTGCATATCATTTTTAGCATTACTTATTTCGGCTAATACTGCTCTATCATTAAATAATTTTTCATCCATTTGCAGTTCTTTTAAACATTGTTTTACTAAAGTTTTTTGATCTGATGAGTCAAATATTATAAATGATGAATCAAATCCTATTCTGTCTATAAATTTTCTTAAAATCCTTACACATATTGAGTGGAATGTTCCAACCCACATGTCTTTTCCAACTTCTCCAACTAAGTTATTTATTCTTTCTTTCATCTCATTTGCTGCTTTATTTGTAAAAGTTATTGCCAAAATATTCCAAGGTAATACCTTTTTTTCTCCTACTAAATAAGCTATTTTATGTGTTAATACTTTTGTTTTTCCGCTTCCTGCTCCTGCTATTACTAAGCATGGGCCTTCTGTATTTATTACTGCTTCATATTGTTTGTTATTTAGTCCTTTTAATATATCTTCCATTATCACTTGTCCTTTCTTTGTCAAATATATGTTTGTATTTTACTATATTTTATATTAAATTGCAATAGGTTTTATTATTTTATTCACATTTTATTCTTTTTGCATAACCGTTTATTTTACCAAAACAACCAAATAATTAAAAGGTAGTGAAAAAAATAACAATATATGTTATGATTATATTAACAACTTAGAAAAAAGGTGGAGATAGTATAATGGACATAGAAATAAAAGTAGATAAAACATATAATGAGCCAAAAATTGTTATATATACAAATGAAATTGATAAAGAAATATCAAATTTAATTGATGGAATATCAAGTATTAATCAAAAAATACTAAAAGTCTATAAAAATGAAAAAATGTATATATTAGATCAAAATGAAATTGAAACAATTTATTCACAAAATGGCAAAATATATGTTAGATGTAATAATGAAATATATACTATAAAAAATAGATTATATGAACTAGAAGTATTTTTAGATAAAAAGGTGTTTGTACGAATATCAAATTCTGAAATTGTCAATTTTAATAAAGTTGACAATATTGATTTTAAAATAATTGGAACACTAATTTTAAATTTTAAAAGTGGTAATACAGCATATGCATCAAGAAGGTATATACCCAAAATCAAAAAATTTTTAGAAATTTAAATAAGGAGATGATTTATATGAAAAAAGAAAATGTAATTATAAATGTTATAATAAAATCCATGATAGGTTTTCCTATAGGAATAACTTTACTCATACTAGCCTATATAAGTGTATATTTTATAGCTGGTGAAAATGTATTTATTAATGAATTTAGTCAATTACTAAATATAAAAACATTAATTAGTCAAGTTTTATTCTCTGGAATAATTTGGTACTTAATGTTTATAAATTTTAATTCATATATAGAACAACAAAATAAAGAATTGGAAAATAAAGACTATTTAAAACATCTTTATAAAGAAGTTTTAGTTTTAATTATACAGGTTTTTATAGTAATCATCTTACTAGCTTTATCTTTAAATACAAATATATTCAGTAAGAATATAGAAACTATAAATCTTATTACAATAATTATAGGATATTCCTTAGCTGGATTATATCTATGTATAAATTTCACTAAAGAAAGCCATTTAATTAAAGAAATTAATAAAAAAATAAAGGAAATAAATTCATAGATAAAAACTCTCATTTTTATAATGAGAGTTTTTATTAATTAAGAATTTATAATATAGTAACACATATTCCTATTATAAATCCCAACATATTACCTAATGATGATATTCTTCCTTTATATAATTTATTTGATTCTGGAATTAGCTCACCAGAAACTATATACAACATAGCACCAGCAGCAAAACTTAAACATATTGCAATTATTTCTTCTGATACTTTTCCTATTATACTACCAATAAGAGCTCCTACTCCAGTCGCTAAACCTGATAGTATTACATATATCATTATTTTATATATTTTCATTCCACCATTTTTCATTGGAACTGCCATTGATATGCCTTCTGGTAGATGTCAAAGTAGAGAGTTTTGTGTAATATTGTTTAGTTGTTTAAAATTAAAAATTATATCTACTTGTTTATCTTGGTTTATTTCTATTCTGTTGATAATTACTTTCATAACTTCTGGAGTTGGTTCTTTCAATCCTAGAAATTCATTAACTGTCTTTTTTATATTTTTATCACATAAAATTACTAGCTAAACACAAAAAAGATATGCAATTAATCACATAACTTTTCACATAATTGTTTTTGGGTAGCTATGCGATAGCTTTCGCTATCACACACGTACCCTATTAAGTTTAAAATGTCTTTTTGATTTCTTCTATTTATTGAAACTACAAGCTTTTACTAGATATTAAAACTGTCTAAATTCTAG
>CAMEJH010000006.1 GCA_945919455.1 uncultured Clostridium sp.
ATTATACTTCCATCTTCGTCTTTTCCTAATATTATCCATTCTGTTCCTTCTGGTATTGCCGTGTCTGGTGTATAATTTATAGTGTCTCCTATTGATATTTTTCCTTCATCATATATTTCTCCTATTGTTGGTCCAACTGTGCCTAATATGCTGAAATCTATTTCTATTTTTCCTATTGTTATTATGTCCTGTGTTTCTAATAATTCTACTTCTTCATCTGTTAATTTTCCTTCTTCTTTTAATTTATCTATTACATCTTGTTTACTTTTTTTGTTGCCTCCTGCATATTTTGCCATTTTGTTTTCATTTGCTGCCATTTCTACTTTTTCTTTTACTTCTCCACCTCTTGTGTTATCCTTTGCTTCTAATGCCTGTTTTATTATTCCATTTTCTCCTCCTAGCATTGAAATACTTACTCCTGCTAGGATTAGTAGAACTACTATTGTTACTACTAGTGCAATAAGCGTTATTCCAGTTCTTTTGTTCATTTTTTCTACCATTTTTCTTTTGCCCCCTATATTTTATTTTTAATTACATAACTTAAAGATGTATTACTATCTATAATATAACAATAAAAATTAAAATAGTCAATGTTTAAATTTTCAAAAAATCAACATAATAATAAAGAGAAAATATATTCTTATGAAAGGAATGATTTATCATGGCAAATGAAAAAAAAGAAGATGTTGACATAGAAAAAATTTATGGTCATCTATGTAGAACACCAAAAGAAGATTTTAGTTCAGAGTTCAAAATAACAGAACAAGGATTAACAGATGATGAGATTACAGAAAGACTTCATACATATGGATATAATGAAGTTACTCAAACTAAACAAAAAAAATGGTACAACTATCTTTTAAAAAGTTTATTTACACCATTTAATAGTATTTTAATAGGAATCGCACTAGTGTTATCTTATACTGATGTTTATCTAGCTGAAGACCCTAATTATGCAAATATTATAGTTATTCTAATATTAGTAACAGTAAGTACATTACTAGATTTTATTTCTGAATACAGGTCAAATCTAGCAGCTGAGAAATTGAAACAATTAGTATCTACAACCACTACTGTAATTAGAAATGGAGAAAAAGTTAAAGTTCCTTTTAAAGAACTTGTACTTGGAGATACTGTTATATTATCAGCTGGAGATATGATTCCTGCAGATTTAAGAATAATAGAATCAAAAGACTTATATGTTGGTCAATCAACTTTAACAGGAGAATCTGATGCAATTAAAAAAGTTGAAAACAGTGAAATTACTGATGAAATTGATTCTCTCTCAGATATAGACACAATATGTTTTATGGGGACAAATGTTATTAGTGGAAGCGCTAAAGGAGTTGTTGTTTTAACTGCTGATAATACTTATTTCGGTAAAGTAGCAAATACATTAACTTCTGGAAAGCCAAAAACTTCATTTCAAAAAGGAATAGAAAGCATAAGTAAATTATTAATAAAATTTATGCTTGTATTAATTCCAATTGTGTTTTTATTAAATGTATGGAAACATGATATTATAGTTTCATTTACCTTTGCTGTTGCAATAGCAATATGTATTACGCCACTATTACTACCTGTTATATTATCTTCAAGCTTATCAAAAGGCGCAATAAGAATGTCCAAAAAGAAAACTATTGTAAAAAAGCTTGATTCTATCCAAAGTTTTGGAGCAATGAATATATTATGTACAGACAAGACTGGTACATTAACAGAAGATAAAATCGTTCTTGAAAGATATCTTGATATTATGGGAAATGAGGACCTAAGAATTTTAAAACATGCATTTTTAAATGCTTATTTTCAAACAGGTTTACGTAGTAATATAGATGAAGCAGTTATAAATCGTGGACTTGAAAATGGTATGCAAGAAGTAACTGAAAAATATAAAAAAATTGATGAAGTTCCATTTGACTTTTCTCGTCGTCGACTTTCTGTTGTAGTAAATGATGGTGTAAAAAGTCAATTAATTACTAAAGGTGCTGTTGAAGAAATATTAAGCACTTCTACAATGGTTGATTATCAAGGTAAGGTTTCGCCTATCACAAATGAAATTAAAGAAAATGTAAAAAGAATTGCTAAATATTTAAATAAACAAGGGCTTCGTGTTGTTGCAGTTTGTCAAAAGAACGAGTTAGATAAAACATCTAGTTTTGGTGTTTCTGATGAGAAAAATATGGTTCTTATGGGATTTATAGGATTTTTAGATCCTCCAAAAGAAACCGCAAAATCTTCTATTGAACAGCTTAATAAAAATGGAATTAGAGTTATTGTTTTAACAGGAGATAATGTAGAAGTTACAAAATCTGTATGTGATAAGGTAGGAATAAAATCTCCTAAAATTATTACAGGAACTCAAATAGATAAACTTGCAGATCAAGGTGTTAAAAGACTTTTGAAAAAAACAAATATTTTTGCAAAACTCTCTCCGATTCAAAAAGCACGTATTGTTAGACTTCTAAAAGAATCTGGAAATGTTGTTGGATATATGGGTGATGGAATTAATGATAGTCCTTCATTAATAAATTCCGATGTTGGTGTTTCGGTTGATACTGCTGTTGATATTGCAAAAGAATCTGCAGATATTATATTACTTGAAAAAGATTTACATGTTTTATTAGATGGAGTTAAAGAAGGCCGTCATACTTTTGCAAATTTGATGAAATATATAAAACTTGCAGCAAGTTTTAACTTTGGAGAAGTTATGTCTGTAATTATTGCAAGTGTATTACTTCCATTTTTACCTGAAACTCCTATTCAACTTTTAGTTGAAGGGTTATTATATGATTTTGGGCAATTAACTCTGCCACTAGATAATGTTGATGAAGAATATTTAAATAAACCAAAAAAGTTTGATATAAATGGTCTAAAACATTTTATGTTATTTATGGGGCCTCTTAGCTCATGCTTTGACTTAATAGTTTTTGCTCTAGTTTGGTTTACTTTTGCTATACACGAGGCAGCTATTTTCCAAACAATTTGGTTTTCTTATGGTGTAGTTTCTAATTTAGTTGGAATGCATGTAATAAGAACTGCAAAAGTTCCTTTTAAACAAAGTCATGCTTCAAAAGCTGTATATTTTTCATCTATATTATTAAGTATTGTTGCAATGGTTGTACCTTTCACATTTTTAGGCCGTGCTATTGGTCTTGCAGCTCTTGCTCCTAAATATTTCACAGTAATCATTGGTGTTCCTATTTTATATTGTTTTGTTGCTGTTCTTGCTAAGAAGGTTTATATTAAAAAATATGGTGAGTGGATTTAATTTAATAACTTTTATTGACTTTATCTAATTTTGATAATATAATATCTGTTGTGTATAAAAGGAGAAATATTTTGAAAGAATTAGATATTAATAGTATAAAAAAAGGAAAAAGTAAAAACATTAAAATTGGTGAACTTTCCCAAGATGTAATAAATTTGTTAAATTTAGATTTAAAACCTCAAAACATTAATATATGGTCAACAAGAATTGAAGAACATTGCGAGAAGCATAAAAATGAATACTCTAGTCCGACAGCTTATAACCAAGCCATAAAATCAATTCCGTTAATAATACAACAACCTGACTTTATTGGTTTACACTCAAAAAATGGAAATATCCAGTATATAAAAAAGTTAGATGATATTTCTTTAGTTGGAATACAAATAATTAAAGGTAATGGAAATTTGTTATTTAGAACGATTTTCCCTATCACAGAAGCTAAATTAAATTATTCTTTAAAAATAGGCAAATTTATTCCTTATGAAAAAAATAAGTAGGAGATACCTCAGTATCTCCTTTTTGTTCGGTTAAGTGGTGGGACGGCGTACCCCAACATCTCTTTTAAGACCATCTCTGGTGTGATAGCTGCCTATTCTATCCTCAAATAACCTTTTATATTTTATGCAATTAACATATGTAATATGCATGTTGCAAACATAATAAAAATGTATTTATAATATTTTTATTATTAATGTAATATAATTGTAACATTTCTATTTGACTTTGTCAACACTTTTACTGATTTTATACTGTGCAATTCTCTTTTCCAACGATTTCTTCAAACACTTTCAAAATCTCATCTGTAAGATAAATAGCTCCACACGATTTTAAATCATCTCCTATTTTAATCATAACACTAATATTATTTTGGTCTCCACAAAAAAATTTGATTGCTCCTCTTAGTTTGGCTTTTTGTTCCTCCGAAACATTGGTAATATTAAGTGTAAGCATTTTAGGTTTTGTTTCTCCAAAATTCTTTATTTCTTGTGCAACAATTTTAGTATCATCATCTTCTCTAATGCTAAGTCTTCCATGTATCATAACAATATTTTCTTCAACAAGAACATCTTGAGATTTTAAATACGTTGGTTCAAACACAATTATTTCTGCAGATCCATATAAATCTTCAATTGTAAGAAATACCATTATTTTATTGTTTTTTGTATATTTCTTTTTTACAGATGTGATTATTCCTGCAATTTTAACATCTTGTCCATCAACAAATTTAGGTCTTTCTTTTATTCTTACATCAGAATTTTCTCCATCTGGTCCTATAGCGTTTATTTCATCTATTTCTTTCATTTGAAGAGAAGAAATATTTGTACTTGCAATTATTTGTTCTCTTATTTTTTCTAATGGATGTCCCGAAATATAAATTCCAAGCATTTCCTTTTCCATTGATAATAGTTCTCTTTCGTTCATCTCCGGTTGTTCTACAAAATTATATTTTATATCATTCAAGTTATTATCTTCATCAGAACTGCCTAAATCGAACATTGAAACTTGACCATTCATACCTTTTTTATTATAACTTTGAATCGTATCTATTATAGTTTCAAATGATGCAAGTAGTGTTGCTCTTGTCTCCGGGAATTCGCTAAAAGCACCTGCTTTTATTAAACTTTCTATGCATTTTTTATTAACTGATTCTCCTGCAACTCTTTCACAAAAATCTGTAAAGCTGGTGAAATCTCCACTTCCTTTTCTAATTTCTATTATGCTTTCAACTGGTTGCAATCCTACATTTTTAATGCTTCCTAGTCCAAAACGAATTTTATTATTTTCTACAGTAAATTTTGAATAACTCCTATTAATATCTGGTTTTAATATCTCAATTCCAAGTCTTTTACATTCATCTATATATTCAGGAACTTTATCAAGATTTCCCAAAAAGCTATTTAACATAGAAGCCATAAACTCTGCTGGATAATATGCTTTTAAATATGCTGTTCTATAAGCAACTACTGCATAACAAGCTGCATGTGATTTATTGAATGCATATTTTGCAAATTCTGCCATCTCATCAAATATCTTGTTTGCAGATTCTGCATCTATTCCATTTCTTACACATCCTGGAACTATTACATATCCATCTTCATCAACTTGGCCATTTATAAAAATCTCTCTTTCTTTTGCCATTACATCAAGTTTTTTCTTTCCCATTGCCCTACGCACTAAGTCCGCTCTACCTAATGAATATCCAGCTAAATCTCTTACTATTTGCATTACTTGTTCTTGATATACCATACATCCATATGTTACATTTAGTATTGGTTCTAGACTTGGATGCGTGTATTCATTGTGCCCTGGATTTTGTTTTCCTCTAATATATCTTGGAATTTGATCCATTGGTCCTGGTCGATATAATGAAACTCCTGCTATTAAATCTTCTAAACAGTCTGGCTTTAATTCTTTCATAAAATTTGTCATGCCTTGTGACTCAAATTGAAATATTCCTGAACTATTTCCATCTTGCCATAATTTATATACTTTGGGATCTGACATGTCTTTATCAAACTCTACATCTATTCCTCTATTTTGTTTAACTAAGTTTATTGTATCTTGTATTACTGTTAAAGTTCTAAGCCCTAAAAAATCCATTTTTAGAAGTCCTAGTTCTTCGAGTGTTGTCATTATATATTGTGTTGATATTTGATTATCTCTTACATATAGTGGAACATATGTGTCTACTGGTTCTTTTGTTATTACAACACCACAGGCATGTGTTGACGCCTGTCTTGGCATTCCTTCTAATGCCATTGCTATATCTAATAATTTATGTATTTGTTCATCATTTTCATATAAATCTTTTAATTCTTTATTTTGTTCTAATGCCTTTGGTATAGTTATATGTAATTCATTAGGTATCATTTTTGCAAGTTTATCTGCTTCTGCATATGGAAAGTCTAAAACTCTTGCGACATCACGTATTACCATTTTGGCAGCCATTGTTCCAAAAGTAATTATTTGTGATACATGGTCATGCCCATATTTTCTAGATACATAATCTATAACATCTTGCCTATGTTCATAGCAAAAGTCTACATCAAAATCTGGCATACTTATTCTTTCTGGATTTAAGAATCTTTCAAATAGTAATCCATATTGCATTGGATCTATGTCTGTTATTTCTATTGCATATGCTATTATAGATCCTGCTCCTGAACCACGTCCTGGTCCTACTGGTATATTATGTGTTTTAGCATAATGAATAAAATCCCATACTATTAAAAAGTAATCTACATATCCCATTTTTTTAATTACACTTATTTCATATTCCGCTCTTTTTAATACTTCCTCTGATGGATTTTCTCCATATCTTTTTTTTATTCCATCATCACATAGCTTTTTGAAGAAGTCATAGTGTGTTGGGAATTCTGGTGGCACATCATAATTAGGTAATATTGTATGTCCAAATTCAAATTCTACATTGCATTTATCTGCAATTTTTACTGTATTTTCTATTGCGTCCGGAAATGCTGCAAAATATTCACTCATTTCTTCTGGTGATTTTACATATAATTCATCTGTATCGAACCTCATTCGGTCTTCATCACTCATTCTTTTTCCTGTTTGAATACAAAGTAATATCTCGTGATTATATGCATCTTCTCTTTTTAAATAATGCGCATCGTTTGTAGCAACTAATGGTATATCTAGTTTTCTTGCAAGTTGAACCAATTTTTGATTTGCTAGTACTTGTTCTTTTATTCCATTATTTTGAATTTCGATATAGTAATCTTCTCCAAATACTTTTTTATGCCATAATGCAATTTCTTCAGCTTTTTCATTTTGGCCATTTAATAATGCTTGATTTACAGCTCCTGCTAAGCATGCACTTAAACAAATTAGCCCTTCATGATATTTTTCTAATACTTCTAAGTCTATACGAGGCTTATAATAGTACCCTTCTGTAAATCCTATTGATACTAATTTACTCAAGTTTTTATACCCTTGTTGGTTTTTTGCTAATAAAATTAAGTGATTATATCTATTATCTATATTAGGCTCTTTGTCATTTCTTGAACGTGGTGCAACATACACTTCACATCCTATTATTGGCTTTATTCCTTCTTTTTTACATGCCTTATAAAAGTCAATAGCTCCATACATTACTCCATGATCTGTTATTGCCATTGCCTTCATTCCTAATTCTTTTGCCCTTACTGGTAAGTCTTTTATTCTATTTGCTCCATCTAATAAGCTAAATTCACTGTGTATATGTAAGTGTACAAATTCTGACATTTTTTCCTCCTTGTAATTTTGTGCCGGTCCTTTTTTTGTTTGTATCATAATTCTATAAAAAATGTCTCATAATGTCAAGACTTTTATATCTCTTAAAGTGCTGGTTCTCATAGATGGGAAGTTGGACTTATATATACATTGTACTTTCCACAACGCGCACTTCTTATTTATTACCCTTGGGCGCTACTCTTCTATTAGCATCGGTGCTGATGGATACCCGGAACTTGGCCGGGATAATTATATCAAAGCACTCGAACAAATGGAAGAATTCTCAGCAGAAGGCGATTACCAGCAATTGTACTAAATAGTCAAAGGTTGATTTCTTAAAATAAAGTGGTATAATATATTTATTAAAAACGGAGGTCAATATGAGTAGGATATTTGAAAGAAAAATTAATTATTATGAAACAGATAAGATGGGAGTTGTACATCATTCAAATTATATTAGATTTTTTGAAGAAGCTCGTTGCCAATTTTTAGAAGATGTTGGTTTACCTTATGATAAATTAGAAGCTGAAGGAATAATGTCACCTGTATTAGGTTTTTCTTGTAAATACAAGCAACATGTAACCTTTGGAGATATGATTGAAATACACACATCTATAACAAAATTTGGTGGTGTAAAATACACTGTTTCTTACGAAGTATATAATAAAAAAACTGGTGAACTTTGTGTTACAGGTGAATCAGAACATTGTTTTACAGATTTAGACTTAAAACCATTAAATATAAAAAAACACCATAATGATGTATATGAAAAATTTATGTCCTTAGTTGAAAACTAAGGATTTTGTTTATGGGTAAAAAAAGGCCCGGAACGAAATTGCCCAAAAAGAAAATCCCCGCCTTAGCCGTAAGTTGTCTGAATTTTTAAGGACCTGTCTTCGACAGGTGGGTGCCATCTTGAATACTCCTGGGCTTCTTACTACTCGAAAGTGTAAGCTTGCACGCCATACCCAAAGATTATGGCCCCTCTTTAAACTTGTAGGTTCTAAAAATTCTGTTCTACACGCACTATGCAGGGTGTTTTCTTATTTAATTGTTATTGTTATTTTAGCATATTAATTTCCAAATTGCAACTATACTAAAGTTCAAATTTTTTAGAATTTATATGCTAAATATATTATATCTCTCTTTTTTGAATTTATTCTCTTTGTATCCTTATTTTTATTATTTGACAATTTTTATTTTATTTAATAATTGGCCAAACGCTTTATCTCTATGATTATGTGCTTTTTCATATTCTTCTACTGGTAATTCTGACATTGGAACTTCATAACCATTCGGTATAAATATAGGCGAATATGTTAGTCCACCTAATTTTTTTATCTTTTTTGCTATTGTACCTTCACATTCTCCTTTAGAAACTATTTTGCTTCCATCTTTTAAAAAGCTTGTTAATACACAAACAAATTTTGCTTTTCTTTCTGTATCTCCTGTTCTTTCTATATTATTTAAAAGCTTGTTTAAACATTGCTCTTGAGTTGCTCCTGCCCCTGCATATCTTGCCGAATATACACCTGGTTCTCCATTTAAACATTCTACACATAATCCTGCATCATCTGTAGTTATAATATCATAATCTATATTATTTTTGTCACAGAATTTTTTTACAGCAATTGCCTTTATTTCAGAATTTTCTTCAAATGTTGTTCCATTTTCTTCTATTTCTTCTTGAAATCCTATATCTTTTAATGATAGTACTTCTATATTCGCTTTATGTGCTGCAATTATTGCTTTTATATCTTTTACTTTATTTGGATTTGTTGTTCCATATATCATCTTTTTCAATTTAATGCACCTCTATTGAATCCATTTCTTTATTTATACTATCTTCACATTCTCTCATAGCTAAAATTGTTTTTTCAAATAATGTATCTAATTCCCATCCAAGCATTTCTGCACCTTGTTTTATTACATCTCTAGAACATCCAGCAGCAAATTTTTTATCTTTAAATTTTTTCTTTAAGCTTGATACTTCTAAATCCTTTGTGCTTTTTGATGGTCTCATTTTTATTGCAGCACCTATTAACCCAGTTAATTCATCAATTGCAAATAATGTTTTTTCCATTTGTTTTTCCGGCTTTACATCACTACATAGTCCATATCCATGACTGCATATTGAATGTATCATATCATCTGACACATTATTTTCTTTTAATATATCTATGCATTTCTTGCAATGTTCTTCTGGATACATCTCAAAATCCACATCATGCAATAATCCAACTAGTCCCCAGTAATCCTCATCTTCACCATTTTCTCTTGCAAAATATCTCATTGTGCCTTCTACTGTTAATGCATGTAATATATGAAATGGTTCTTTATTATATTTTTTTAATAGTTCTAATGCTTCTTCTCTTTTCATTTGATGCCTCCCATATTATAATCCTAATAATTCTTTTGCTACTTCATTTATTGTTTTTCCATCTGCAGATGCTCCCATTTTTGTTTTTGCTTCTTTCATGATAGCTCCCATATCTTTCATAGTTGTTGCACCTATTTCTGAAATTATTTTTTCTACTTCTACTTTTATTTCTTCTTTGCTTAGTTGTTTTGGTAGATATTCTTGTAATATTTCTATTTCTTGATTTGTTTGATCTATTAAATCTTGTCTTTGTGCTTTTTCAAAGTCCTTTAATGCATCTTTTTTTGTTTTCACTTCTTTTGCAATTATTTCTAATATTTTATCATCTTCTACTGTTATTCCTTTATCTTTTTCAATTTGTAGTATTGCTGCTCTTACCATTTGGACAGTATTTTTTCTTATTTCATTTTTTGTTTTCATTGAATTTTTTAAATCTTCCATTAATTTTTCTTTTAACATATTGTTTCCTCCATTCTTGTCCTATATTATCACAATTTTGGGATATTTTCAATCCATTTATACATTTTATATAATATCTCCTGCATCAAATTTTCTTATTTTTTTATAAATTTCTCCATCTTTTTTAGAATAAGTTTTTTCCACTATTCCATTCTCTGTACAAGCCTTTACTTTTACATATCCTTGATTAATTTGAGGATGTCTTAATATTCTGAGTCCATTTTGTTGTATTGGATTTTTAGTAAATGCTATATATGAAAACTTTTCATCTTCATACCCTAATTCTCCTTTTTTAGCTTTTCTTTGAATTCCGCTTCTATCTATTCTAATGTAAAAACTGCACCAGTCATCTTTTGATATTGGACATTTGTATTGATGAGTACATGGAGCCATTATATAAGCTCCATTTTTAATTAACAATTCTCTTGCATTTAAAATGTTTTTAAATCCTGCTGGCGTACCAGGTTCAATTATTATTAATATTTTACTAGTTGCATCCCACAATTTTTTTATAATTTTTTCTTTTTCTTGTTCAGGTAATTCATTTATCATATATGATGTTATAACCAGATCAGCAGTTACTGTAATACTTTCATTCAATATATCAAACTTTTTCCATTCTACATTTTCTAATTGTGCATCTTGCATTAACTTTTTTCCAATTTCTATCATTACTTGCTCTCTTTCAAGGCATGTGCATTTTTCTACTTTAATTAATTGTTTTATTGCCCAAGTAGCTGCTCCTGTACCTGCTCCAACATCCAAGCATGTAGTTATAGGGTCATTAAAATTTTTTAAAGCTTGTTGAATTGTAGAATAAATTGCACAATAAGTTGATGGCATTCTTGATATAGCATATGATAAGGCTTCGTCCTTATTAGTTAACATTCTATTTCCTCTGCCTTCATTGTTTCGATATCTATTGCTTATTTGCTGTGCATTTTCTACAATTTTATTACTTTTTATTCCTATAATCTGATTTTCTATTGCTATCCTTAGTTCTTGCGGTATTTTCATTGTTTTTCTCCTCTTGTTTTATAATTTAAAACATAATTAATTTTCCATTATCTTTTAACCATCTATCTATTTCGCTATAATTTGGTATATATTGCTCTACTAAATTATAGAATTGTTCATTATGATATTTATATTTCATATGACAGAGTTCATGTACTATTACTGCGTCAACCTTATCTTCTGGTAACATTATTAGTCTAGATGAAAAATACAAATTTTTTTTACTTGGCATGCAACTTCCATATCTACTTGTTGCATCTCTTACTTTTACATCATTATATTTTATTCCTGTTATTTTACTCCAATATGGCAATTTTTCATTTATCATTGCTTCTGTATTGCATTTAAACAATTGCTTTATTGCTTTATCTACATATGGTTTTATTTCTTCTTGAGTAATAATTTTAGGTAATATTATTCGCATAGTTTTTGCATCTTTTTCTATTCTAACACTTACATTCATCGTGTTTATATATTCTCTTAATATTTTATATTCATTACCATTATAGTATATCTTTTCTCCTGTTTTCCACTGTTTTACTGAGTCAAATTCTGACGATATAATTTTTAAATATTTATTGTATATATCTTCTTCGTTTTCTTTTATCATTTTAAAAACTATATTTACTGGTAATCTTTTCGGTTTCGTTACATTTAATATATTACTTTTAAAATATATTTTTACTGTTTTGGAATTCTTATAACTTTTTATATTAACTGGTATGTCTTTATCTTTAATTTTTAAATATTCTGCTGTTGGCATTTTAATTTCCTTCCTCAAATTCTATTATTCCACCATAATCTATAACATCTAATCCTTTAAACTCAATTATGTTTAACTTTCTTTTTTCTATAAATTCTCTTATTTGGTTATTTTTATCTATCTTGTTTAAATCTCCAAAAATGATTATATTGTTTTCTATTCTTGCTATTGCGCCACCAATAAATCCATTTTTATTGCTATATCCAACTTTATTTAGTAATTTTATATCTGGTTCATAGTCTAAAAATAAGACATCAATATTTAAACTTTCTAAGATTTTGCAAAGTCCTTTATCTGTCACAATGGCAGTTTTTTCATCAATAATAGCTATAGAACAATTTGTATATCCTTGTGTTGTTTGAATTAATTCATAACCGTTTTTTATTAATTCTTGTTGAATTTTTTTGTCTGTATATTTAAAATTGTGAATTGCTTTTTTTCCTATTGTGCACACATTATATTTTATATCAAATGGATATTCTGCTTCTACATTATCAATTCCTTGTTCTAAGCTTGATAGTCTAGGCATATTTACATATTGTGTAGGCTCCACAATTACTTTGTTTCCCGCCTTGCATGCAAATATGTCCACATGTGCTGAAATTTCTTGATAGACTTCTTCACTTTGCCTTATTTCTAATAATTCATATCCTAATTTCTTTAATTCTTCTTTTTCAATATTTCTCATTCTTTCATCTATTATTAAATATCTCACTTTATTTACCTCCAATATGAGTATTATATATTTTTATTTTTTATATAATTTTCTTGAAATTCTTCTGCCAAAATATCCATAGAAATGCTATCATAGAACTTGCCATTTATAAATTTGCATTTTCTTCTTCTTCCATATTCTTTAAAGTTACATTTTTTATAACATTTTAATGCTCTTTCATTAAATTCCATTACATCTAATTTAATATTATTTAAATTTAAGTAGTTAAAACCATAATCTAATATTAAATTTACAGCTTCTGTTCCATATCCTTTGTTTCTATATTCCTTATCTCCTATGAATATCCCTAATGTTGCTGTTTTATTGATATGATCTATATTTTCTAAACTTACTGTTCCTATCATTTTATTTTCTTCTAATGTTACAATTACAAAGGTTGCTTCTAGTTTTGAATTGTTTTCTAGATATTCTCTTTCTCCTTCTATTGTTGTTAAAATTGAACTTCTCCCTATATAATCTGTTATTTCAAAGTCATTAAGCCATTCTGTAAAGAGCTCAGCATCCTCACTGCTTCTTGGTGATAGGTATATTTTTTCTCCAACTAATTTTTTAAAATATTTCATTTATTCTCCCTCATTTCTTTTTTAATATATCATAAATATATATTTTTCTCAATGCAATCTAACGAATTTATTTTTTACTTCTCAATAGCATAGATATAAAAAATAGCAGATTCTAAATTTCTGCTATTCATATTTTTATTTTTTATTAAATTTAAAAAACTCATCTTTAGTAATAGAATAAATAACTTGATTTTCTATTATTCCAGTTTTTTCATTGATTTTTCTGTTACGTAATACTGCCTCTTTTTTCATACCAATTCCTTCTAATGCTGTAGTTTTGAAATTAGTTATTTCTTCATTTCCATCAAAAAATCTCGAAACAACCATATTAAAATTTTTCTCATTAAAAATATATTCTAACACACACTTTAAAGCTTCTTCCATATAATGTTTATTAATATACTCAAATGCTATTCCAAATTTTATATTACAATATTCTTTTAAAGCTGAAACTTCTAGTGCATTAATAAAACCAATTGCAGAATGGCTCTTCTTTTCTTCTATCGCCCAAGCTAATTCATTTGCCTCATATTCATAAATATATGAAGAAACCATCTTTTTTGTTTCTTCAACGCTTTGATGTATTTTATAACCCAAACATTTTTCTAGCTTTTTTTCTGTTGCTAAATTTTTGTAAACATCTTCTGAATCTTCAATTTTAAATTTCCTTATTTTTAAATTTTTAGTTTCTAAATCTTTCATATAATGCCTCCTAATATAATTTTAAATATACTTTTAAACATAATTTAAATATCACATTAGTACTATTTTGGCTAACTTTTTTTTACAAAAAAGTACCTTTATTTTACAAAATTCTTATTTTTTTATTTGTATAATATTTTTATATCAGATCATTTATCATTTATAAATTTCTTTATCTATCAATTTCATTATAACATTTTAATATATGTTCTATTTTTTAGTGTTTCTATTATATATCTTATATCTTCAATAGATTTGTCAATATTAAATCTGCCATTTCCTACTGGATAATATACAGAATAAAAATTATATTCTTTACCATTTATTACATTTTTAAACAATTGTTTTCTACACTGTGAGACAGATATTTTTTGATTCAAAACAATAGAGCTTACTTGGTTTCCAAAAAGTACTATTACTTTAGGATTTATGATCTCTATTTCTTGTTTTAATAAATCTAAATATTCTTCATAAACACTATTAGGTAGTTCTCGTGCATCTACTTGAGTGCATTTTCCTAAATTAGTAATAAAATATTTATGTTTTTTAACATCATCGTATACTTCTTCAGCAAATTCTTCTGTCCATTCACTACCTTTAATCTTCTTTATTTGGTTATATATTTTTTCATCCATCAAATCTAATTGATAAAATAAATCCCAAATATTTTTAGTCCCAATCCATGGTGATTTTATCCCTTTCCATTCTTTTGATGATGCAATGTTTCTTCCAGTTGGATTCATAAATACAAAACATATATCTGGATTTTCTGTACATCCTCCATTATAAATAGGATCTAATTCTTTCGCTCCATATTTTTTCTGTAATTTATCATATTTTACTTTTAAATCTTCTAATTTCATTTTTTACTCCTAATTTTTCTTTAAATATATTGGCAATTTTTCAGTTTTAGCAATGTACAAACTTCCACATGTCTTGTAAATGGAAACATATCGACAGGCTGTATTTCTTTAATTTCATAATATTTACCAAGCTCTTGTAAATTTAGTGCTAAAGTTTCTGGATTGCAACTAATATAAACAATTTTTTTAGATTTTATTTGTTTTAATGTTTCCAATGTTTTTGTATCTAATCCATTTCGTGGAGGATCTACAATAACAACATCTGGTTTGTTCCAAATTTTGCATAGTCTAGGCAATACAATTTCTACTTTGCCACTTACAAATTCAACATTTTTGATATTATTTATTTCTGCATTCTTTTTAGCATCTTTTACAGCATCTGTTACAACTTCAATTCCAAATACTTTTTTAGTCTTACTAGAAGCACAAATAGATATTGTTCCTATTCCTGAATATAAATCATATACTATTTCTTTACCAGTCAAATTAGCTAACTGTATTGCCGTATTGTATAATTTTTCTGTCTGTACTGGATTTACTTGATAAAATGATAATGGTGATATTTTAAATTTATATCCATTTATATAATCTACAATATATCCATTACCATATAAATTATAGTTTTTATTACCTAATATTGCATTTGTCTGCTTTTCGTTTATATTTTGTACTATTGTTTTTATATTGGGAAATTTGGTTAATAATTCTTTTATAATTTCTTCTCTTTTATTCATTTTAGCATTAGTCGTAACAAATATTATCATTATTTCATTTGTTTTTATTCCATACTTTATGACCATGTGTCTTAAGAAACCTTTTTGGGTATCCTCATTGTATATCATAATTTTATATTTTTTTATTAATTCAAATGTGAATTTTGCAACTTCATTTATAATGTCATTTTGTATAATACACCCTTCAAAAGGAATTATTTTGTGTGTTCCTGCTTCAAAAAATCCCATTACTGGTTTATTATTTTTATTTAGTCCAAATGCAAATTTTCCTTTGTTTCTGTAATTATATGTTTTCTCCATTCCAATAGTATCTTTTACTTTTATTGATTTATCTACATATCTTGATATCAATTCTTGAACCATTTTTGTTTTATTTTTTAGTTGCTCATCATATTCTTTTTCTAAATATATACATCCTCCACATTGTTGTTGTGTGTTACATTCTTTTATGTTCATAATTTCTCCTATTTTTTATTATTTGTTTTCTAATATCTTTATAGCACATTTTATTCCATCAATTGCAGCTGTCATTATTCCTCCTGCATATCCAGCACCTTCTCCACATGGATATAGGCCTTGTATATTTATGGAATTTAAGTTTTCTTTATCTCTTGTTATTTGGACTGGTGATGAACTTCTTGTTTCTACTCCTGTTAAAATTGCATCTTTATCTGCAAATCCATGCATTTTTTTATCTAGTTCAACAATTCCTTCTTTTAGTGTTTCTGATATAAATTCAGGTAAGATCTCATTTAAATTTGACATTGTTACGCCAGGCATATAAGTTGGTTTTACTTTACCTAACTTAGTTGTTTTTCTATTTTCTAAAAAATCTTCTACTTTTTGTATTGGTGCATTATAGTTACTTCCTCCAAGTTCAAATGCTTTTCTTTCTAGATCTTCTTGAAAATACATTCCATCCAGTGGAGTACTATTATAATAGTCATCTACAGTTACATTTACAAGTAATGCACTATTTGCATTTTCTCCATCTCTTGCGAAATTGCTCATTCCATTTGTTACAATTGAATTTTCTTCTGAATTTGATGCCATTACTTGTCCACCTGGGCACATACAAAATGTATAACATGTTCTTCCATTTTTAGCATGATACACTAATTTATAATCTGCTGTTGGCAAATTCAATTTTGTTTTATCTCCATATTGGGCTCTATTTATATCTTTTTGTAAATGTTCTATTCTCACACCTACTGCAAAATTTTTAGGTTGTATTTCTATTCCTAGTTCATATAGTTTTTTAAATGTATCTCTTGCACTATGCCCAATTGCTAGAATAACACTATCAGTTTCTATTCTTTTAGAACATATTACAGCTGTTATCTTTCCATTTTCTATTTCAAAATCTGTTACCTTTTCATTAAATAATACTTGTCCACCATTTTTTATTATATATTCTCTTATATTTTTTACTACATTTCTTAAATTATCTGTTCCTATGTGAGGCTTTGCTGTATATAATATTTCTTTTGGTGCTCCAAATTTTACAAATTCTTCTAATACTTTTCTTGAAAATATACTTGTATTACCAGTATTTAACTTTCCATCAGAAAATGTTCCTGCTCCGCCTTCTCCAAATTGTATGTTTGATGTTATGTTAAATTTTCTATTTTGTATAAAGTCTTCTACATCTTTTATTCTTTCTTCTATTCGCTTGCCTCTTTCTAGGATAATTGGCTTTATGCCATTTTCTACTAAAATTAGTCCAGCAAATAAACCTGCAGGCCCTGCTCCTATAATAACTGGTGATACTTGATTTTTTCTTATAACTTTTATTTCTGGAAATTTATATTTTTCTACTTGCTCATATTTCTTTTCTTTCTTTTTATCTTTTAATTCTATGTCAATTGTATAATTATAGTATATATCTTCTTTTTTTCTTGCATCTATTGATTTTTTGTAAATATACCATTTTTCTACTTCTTCTGGCTTTATTTTGTTTTTAGCTAAAGCTTTTTGTAATACTTCTGTTTCTGATAAGTTTTCTCTTGTTTTTATATCTCTTATTCTTATCATGTTGATCTCTCTTTCTTAAAATATTTTTTATCATGCTTATTTTACCATATTTTCTCATAAAAATAAAGAGTACTAAGACTGTTTGCTTAGTACTCATAAAGTATTATATTATAACTATTTTTCAATTCTACTAAATGTTAAATTTCCATCTTCTCCAAAATCCCAGTATTTCCATTCGGAAGTTTTACTTTCATTTAAGTCTATATATTCTTTAAAATTCATTTTCATATCTTCATAATTTATTTCATCCACTGCTGTTACCCCATATAAACTGTCTTCTTTTAATCCCACAGCTACACTGCATGTTCCTTTTTTGTAATAAGAATCTTCTATTGTCAGTGTTGACGAATTTGATGGGTATCCACATATTGCTCCAGCACCATACATCCAATTTACTTTTTTCTCAATTATATTTCCTAAATTATAAGCATTGTTTATATAAACATTCCCGTCACCAACAACAGTTGTATTAGCACCTAATATACCACCTCTTCCAAATGGTCCATTTTCTGTGATATTTCCCTTATTATAAACATTTATAATTTCAATATTTGAATTAGTTGACCCAACGATTCCTCCATTTCTTGATCCTTGAACATAAATTTCTCCTAAATTATATGAATTATAAACACCTCCAGTAACATCCTCACACATGCCAATTATTCCACCAGTGCTATTGCTTAAATTTGATATTGTATTTAAATTAGCACAATTTATTATCTCTAAATCATTACCTGCCCATCCAATAATACCACCTAGCGTATTTCCGTTTCCTTTTAATTTAATATCTACTATACAATTTATTATCTTTCCGATTTCTTACACTTCCAACTAATCCGCCAGTATTTCCTGATGTTTCATTACAAGATATTATTCCATCTAATTTTAAATTACGAATTGTAGCATTTTGAATAGATCCAAAAAATCCTAAATTTGAAGTATTTTTTTCATAAATATTTTTTATATTATTATTTTGTCCGTCAAAAGTCCCCCTAAAAGAAAAATAGAAGTCTTCGGCTATTGGTGTAAATCCAATACAATCACTATTGGTATTTGTTAACTCTGTTTTTATATCCTCTATTATTCCGTTTTCGTTTAAATCCCCATATTTTTTTGTTGTATAATCATTATATGAAAATATAGATTTAAAATCTAGTGTTCTCATTAATATAACATATTGGTCTTGAAATTGATTTGCAATTATTCCTAATTCTGTATTTCCTCTATTTGTTGCTATTGAAAATGTTACTAAATCTTCTATACAATTAATTTGATATGGCTTATTTTCACTTCCGTCAAGGATCCCACCTTTGGTAAAATCTCCTGCATATTTATCTTTTATTAATTTGATTGGTCCCGAAACATTCCCATCACTATCAATTTCATAGTATCTTTCACTTCTTATAAACTTAACAACTAAACTATTTCCATTATCAATAATTTCTATTTCTGTATTTCCTATGTTATTTTCTAACTGTTCTTTTAATTCACTTTGAATTATATTTCCATATTTATTTTTTAACAGTGTTTTTATTGTAGAAGTTTCTATAATTTCTTTTTCTTCAGCTATCTCTGTTTGTTCTCTAGCCTTTCCGTGCATTTTTTATTATCCCGTTATCCCCCAAAAGCATCGATATACTCACACTAGCTAATATTAATAGTACTACTATTGTCACTACTAAAGCTATTAATGTTATTCCATTTGTCTCTTTTAAGAATTTTTTCATTTTTCTTTTGCCTCCATATTCTATTTTACACATTTAGTCTATATTTTTATTATAAATATATGATATCATTTAAACTATTTTAAATCAATAAAAAAACAAAAAAAGCCATTCAAACGAATGACTTTTTATAATATTTACTAATCCTCTCTAATAATGTTTTTACTTCCTATATATGTTGCCATAAAATATGTGCCATATATCACTCCCATAAACAAGATTGTTGCTATAATAGATGGAATCAATTCCTTTGAATCCGCAATTCCTGATAATATAATAAGTATAAATTGTATTCCAAAAATAGAGTGAATAATTGCTAAAACAAGTGGTAATCCAAAGAATATTCCTATTTGTCTAAATAATGCTTGATTTATCATTTTTTCATCACAACCAATTTTTCTTAAAATTGTATATCTTTGCTTGTTATCTGAACTTTCTGTTAATTGTTTTAATGCAAGAATTGCTGAACTTGCTATTAAAAATATTATTCCTAAATAAATTGCTATGAATGTTACTATTGTTGATATTCCTACACTTGATTCTATAATTACAATTTTAGTCATTCCATCTAGACTTAATCCTTTATCTGCTAAATTTTGAATAAGCCCAGAATTATCACTTGAAAATATTTCTTCTATTCTTTCTTTTTCTTCATCTGAATCAGTATTATAATTTGCAATTAATAATTTCTGTTCTTTCATCTCTTCAGTTAATGGACAATCATCTGGAACTATTATTATTCCTGTATTAGTATGGCTTGTTGACATCAATATATAACCACTCTTGCACTCATTATATTTTGATTTATATTCTTTTCCTGCAATTTGTAATATATTTTCATTTTCTAATACTTGATTTCTCATTGCTATCATTCCATCAAAATTACAAACTACAATATATTCATCAACATTTAATTCATATTCATCTATTCCATAAGCACGGGCTACTTTATTATAGTCTGATATTTTTACAATTTGTTCTGCTGTACCAAAATTAAAAAATGAATATTGTTCTTTTATCTCACTTAATTTAGATTTGAAGAAATCTTCACCTGTTAATTCATTGCTTGCATATATTGGTATTTCTATTACATCTTTTAATAGGTTCATATCAAATCCATTATTTTTCAAAGTTTCTTCTATTGTAACTCTAGAATTTTCTCTTTGTTCTTTTGTTGTAGTTATTTCTTTTCCATATCTCATGTATTTTTCAGGCAAATTAGCTGTTTTATATAAATTCAAATCTACTGGTGTCATCTCTTTTAAATCTCTTTGCATTGTGTTTCTCAATGATAAGCTTGATGATAAAATTGTAATTGTCATAAATAGCATTAAGCAAATAACACTCATACTTGCTACAGTTGTATTAATTTTATTATTTATTTGCCTTAATACAAACATATTTGTACCTTTTAGATAAGTGTTTTTTCTCTTTTGAACTATTTGTAATATAAATCCAGATAAAGACCAAAAAACACAAAATGTTCCTATTGTTCCCATTAAAATTGGTGGCAACATGCTAATAAATGTACTTAATGTTTTTGCTTCAACTGTTACTTTATAATAAGCAATACCTAATAATATACACGCCATTATAAATATTATGACTGAAACAAAAGGATTTTTAATTTTTATTTTTTCATTCTTTTTATTTGCATTTAATAAATTTATCAACTTATATCTTGAAACTGTCATTGTGTTAAAAATCATTACAGCTATATACATTATTGCAAAATATATACAAGTTTTTATACAAGCATTTTTTGAAAATACAAATTGAAATTTGCTCATATCAGCTTCAAACGTTTTAGCAACAAGTATGGACATAAATTGTGATGCAAATACTCCTACTACAAGCCCTGCTGCAAGTGATATTATTCCAACAAATATTGTTTCTAATAATATAATTTTAGATATTTGTCTTTTTCCCATTCCTAATGTCATATATATACCAAATTCTTTTTTTCTCCTATTAATTAAGAAATTATTAGCATATACAATCAATAAGGCTAAAATAACAGCTACAAATATAGAAACATATCCAAGCATACTAATCATAAGTTTAATTATTTCTTTTTGAGATTGTGATACTGTAAGCATTGCCTGTTGACTATCTAAAGAGTTAAACATATAGAAAATTGCTACTCCCAACATTAGAGTTAGAAAATAAATGCTATAATCTTTAAAACTTTTTTTCATATTTTTTAATGATAGTTTAAAGTACATCGTTTAGCTCACCCCCAAGAAGTGTAACTACCTCAATTATTTTTTCAAAGAATTGTTTTCTAGTGTCATTTCCTTTTATTAATTCATTAAAAATTTTTCCATCTTTAATAAATAAAATTCTTTCTGCATAACTTGCTGTGAATGCATCATGTGTTACCATTAAAATTGTTGCATTCATTCTTTCATTTAAATATTCAAAATTTTCTAATAATTGCCTTGCAGATTTTGAGTCTAATGCTCCTGTTGGTTCATCTGCTAATACTAACTTTGGATTTGTTATTATTGCTCTTGCTGAGGCAATTCTTTGTTTTTGCCCTCCTGATACTTGATATGGGTATTTATTTAAAACATCTTCTATTCCTAACTTTTTTGAAATTTCTTTTACTCTTTTGTCTATTTCTCTAGGATTTACTCTTTGTATTGTTAGTGCTAAAGCAATATTTTCATATGCTGTTAATGTATCAAGTAAATTGAAGTCTTGAAATATAAAGCCTAATTCTTCTCTTCTAAATTTATTTAGCTTATTTCCTTTTAATTTTGTAATATCTTGATCGTTAATGATTATTTTTCCTGCTGTTACTCTATCTATTGTAGAAATGCAATTTAATAATGTTGTTTTTCCACTTCCTGAAGCTCCCATAATCCCAACAAATTCTCCTTGATTCACATCAAAACTTATGTTGTCTATTGCTTTTGTTAAATTTGATTTGTTTCCATAGTATTTTTCTATGTTTTTTACTTCTAAAACTTTTTCCATTTTTATACCTCCACTAAAATAGTAAATTGGTGCCGGGCCTTTTTTTACGTTTTTTTCATAAATTGGTGCCGGACCTTTTTTGCGTTTTTTTACTTTTCTATAGTATAACTTCGTTTTTTCTTAATTTCCATCGATTTTGCTTACAAGAAACTTACATTTCTGTAACTTAAACTTTTTTATATTTTTTTATATTTTTTTGATGTTGACAACTTTGAATTAAAAGTGTATAATAAAAATAGAAAATGAAAAGCCACAGAAATGTGTGCTACCTAAAGTTTAGATATACACCACATTGCTAGGCGAAGCAAAATGTGGTGTAATTTTATTTTTCCTTTTTTATAAAAGTCAAGCGAACAGCTAACTTTTTTTATATACTATAATAGCTTTCTTTTCCAAATATCAATTTAACTTCTGTATTCTCATTTTCAATAGAGTTTAATGTAATTCCAATCCCTAATTTATTACACAATTTCTTACATAGATATAAGCCTATGCCTGTAGACTTTTTCCCATTTAATCTTCCATTTGTCCCTGTAAAACCTTTTTCAAATACTCTTGTAATCTCTCCTTTTCTAATTCCAATTCCATTATCTCGTATATAAAGACAAGTATTTTCTTTGTTTTCTTTAGAATAAATTTCTATTTCGTTTTCTCCATCTTCTTTTTTATATTTAATACTGTTTTGTATTATTTGATTTAGCATAAATATTACCCATTTATTATCTGTTCCTACTATCGTATCTACATCATGAATATTTATTTTTATCTTTTCTTGTATTAAGACATTTTTATTTTTCTTTATTGTTTCATTTACAATATCTTTTAAATTACATTTTTTGATGCAATAATCTTTTTCTACTGTGTTACTTCTTGCATAAAATAATGCTTGTTCTGTATAATTTTCTATTTTGTCTAATTCTTCATTTATACTAATAGTCACAGGTGTTTTATTATTTTCTATTATCATTTTGCTTGCTGCTATTGGAATTTTTATTTCGTGTATCCAAAGTTCTATATATTCTTTGTAGTCTTCTTGCAAATATTTATATTTATTTACATTTTCTAACATTGATTTATCTGTTTCTTCTAAAATATTTTTTAATACTTTTCCTTCTGAAAAATTGGGCTCATTCATAATTTCTGCAATTAAATATTTTTCTTTTAGATCTTCTAAGTTTTTTAGAGCCATATCATAAAATTTCTTTTTATTAAAGTATTCTACAGCAATTCCTATTGAATATGCCAAAAATAGAACTACTGGTATATAAATTTTAATTGTTGTTCCAAATGAATATATCATTAAGAGTATTTCTATTGTTATTATTGAAAATATTAGTAGAATTATTGTTATTATTTTATCTTTTAAAAATTCTTTAAATTTCATAGTTTTGCCTTTCTAATTTAATATATATCCTTGTCCTCTTTTCGTTTCTATTAATTCCTTTAGGCCTAGTTCTTCTAATTTATTTTTTAATCTTGTCATATTAACTGTTAAGGTATTGTCATCAATAAAGCTTTCACTGTCCCATAAGTAGCTCATTATATCTTCTCTTGACACAATTTGACCTCTTTTTCCAACTAAAAAATGTAAGATTTTTATTTCATTTTTTGTTAGTTCTAATATTTTTCCGTCTTTTTCTATTGTACTTTTTGAAATATTTAGTATAAATTGCTTACAGTCTATTTTGTTTTGATTTGTTTCTATCTTATTTGTTCTTCTTAATATAGATGATATTTTTGCTAATAATATTTGTATATTAAATGGTTTTGTTACATAATGATCTGCTCCATAATTTATACTTAATAATTCATCTATTTCGTTGTCTCGGCTTGTTACTATTATTATCGGAACTTCTGATTCTTTTCTAATTTCTTTGCAAATGTATTCCCCATCTGTAAATGGTAAATTTATGTCTAATAATATTAAGTCTGCTTGTTCTTCTAAAATGTCTTGTACTGCATTATCAAATTTTTTTAGTATTACTGCTTGATATCCATTTTTTTCTAAAAATATTTTTAATTCATTTCTTAGTTTTTCATCATCTTCTACTATTAATATTTTTTGCATTTTATCATCTCCAAGTTAATTATAACATATAAAAGAAAAAATAACCTTACAATTTAGTAAGATTATTTTTTCGTTATTATGATACATGAGTGTCAATATTAAAATAAAATTTAATATTGACTTTTAAATTGGGTAACCGCCTCCAAAAATATATATTTCTCCATTTTCATCTATTATTATTGTCCAACAACCATTTGCTGATATTTTTGATGATTTTTCATTATATAGTTCGTTTCCAGATATGTCACTTATACATATAGGCTCATTTATATCATTTGTGGTTCCATCTCCTAATTGTCCCTTCCAATTATATCCCCATGTATATACTTTTCCATATTCATCTATTACTACTGTATGAGAACTTCCTGCCGATATTTCTTTTATTTTGACTTTATTTAATAGATTTGTTGATATATCGCTAATACATATTGGAACGTTACTATTTGTAGTCGTTCCAGTTCCTAATTGCCCACTATCATTATATCCCCATGTATATACTTTTCCATCTTCATCTATTGCTATTGTATGAGAACCTCCTGTAGATATTTTTTCTATGTTGACCAAATTTGCTGAAATATCACTTATACATATTGGTGTATTACTATCATCATTTGTTCCATCTCCTAATTGGCCAGAATAATTATCTCCCCATGAATATACTTTTCCGTCCTCGGATATTGCTACTGTATGATTTCCTCCTGCCGATATTTCTTTTACTTTGACTTTATTTAATAGATTTGTTGATATATCACTTATACATATAGGTACATTTATATCATTTGTGGTTCCATCTCCTAATTGTCCACTCTTATTTTTTCCCCATGCATATACTTTTCCATCTTCATCTATTGCTACAGTATGATTGTATCCTGCTGATATTTCTTTTATATTGACTTTATTTAATGGATTTGTTGGAATATCACTTATACATATTGGAATATTACTATTATTATTTGTTCCATCACCTAATTGCCCTTCATAATTTCTTCCCCATGTATATACTTTTCCTTTTTCATCTAATGCTACTGTATGAGAACCTCCTGATGATATTTTTTCAATATTTTTTCCTTTTAGCATCAACTCTAATTGATTGTAATTTACAAACTCATTATCATCAACATTATAAATACTTCCATTTTCTAACAATATCATTTCTGTATCATCGCTTGTATAAATTATATTAACTATGTTTTCGTTCTTTAAGGCTTCAAATTTGTCATTGATACATATTAGCTGATTTTCTGGTTCAAGATAATATGCTTTTCCATTTTCTAATATTATTTCTCCATCATATCCTATATTAATTATTTTTTCATTTTTTATCTCATCAAACATTTCATTAATGCATGTTAATTGACTTTCTGATTCAGGATAATATGCTTTTCCATTTTCTAATATTATAGCTCCATTCATATTAACTATTTTTTCATTCTTTAACTCATCAAACATTTCGTTAATACATTTTAGTTGGCTTTCTGATTCAGGATAATATGCTTTTCCATTTTCTAATATTATTATGTATCTATTTATATTAACTATTTTTTCATTTTTTAACTCATCAAACATTTCGTTAATACATATTAGTTGTTCTCCTGGTTCAGAATAATATGCTTTTCCATTTTCTAATATTATTTCTCCATTGTATCCCACATCAACTATTTTTTCATCCTTTAGTTCTTCAAATTTATCATTAATACATATTAATTTGTTATCTGGTAGAACTTCACATGCTTTTCCGTTTTCTAATACTAGCATTATCAAGCTGTCTACATTCACTATATTTATTATCTTTTTATTATATAATTTATATGTTTCATTTGATGCTTTAGCAAAAGAATAAACATCTCCATTTGAATCTACTCCGATATTCAACTGAATGTTCTTCTCCTGAGCCTGCTTTCCATAGTGTTCTTACTATTTTATCTGTATCTATTTCTGTTGAATATCCTCTATATGTTACTTCTATCTTGCCTTCTTCGGCATTAGCAGTTACTTGTACTTTTTTGTCTTTCTCTTTTAATATGTCTTTTAATCTTGAAGCTTGTTCATTAATGTCAATTCCTTCTAAATTTTTGTCCATGTATACTTTTCCCCAAGCCACATTTATCTCTTCCTTTATTTCTCCTAATGTTGTTTCGTCTTTTGATTTTTTAGCCTGTGTTATTATTCCATTTTCTCCTCCTAACATAGAAATACTTACAGCTGCTAAAATTAGCAAAACTACTATAGTAACTACTAGAGCTATTAGAGTTATTCCCTTTTGTTTCTTTTGATTTAAAAATCCTACTTTTTTCATAATTTCATCCTCCGTTTATTCTTTTTGAGAACGTTTTATTGCTCTTGTTTTAATTATACTTTATATGTCGATTTTTGGCAAGCATAATATTAACACTAATTAAAAAAAACACATATCTACAGCCTCATAACTGCACAATATGTGTTTTTTGTTTGTATAAAATATTATTTAATAATTTGTTATCTGAGTTGACCCTAATAACCAATTCAATATATTAATTACTTTATAATTATCAGAATTATCGACTGTAATTATTATCTTATATCCCCATTGAAGCTCACTATAGTAAGTATATATAATCTTTGTTTCATTATCAGAAGAAATGCTAGTTCGTAGCCAATTTAACCCTGAATTTGTAGTAAATTTAGTTCCAGAATAATCAGGTCCCTCATATCTTTTAGAAACAGTTGTACAATATTCTTCTTCACTATCGCATATTATGTCTTCTGGTTCATAAATTTCTATTTTCATATTTGACTTTATTATTTCTTTTGTGTCTGGATCTATTCCTGTTGCTAGACCTGTTATCGTTGTAGAAAGTTCTCCTTTTCTTGCTCCTCTAAGTTTTCCTCCGTCTTCTTGTAAAGTAAATATTGTTGGATATTTAAATTTTATTCCTGGTGCCCAGTACTCTGTCCAAGACATTGTAGATGCATAATTATCTACTTTTGCCTCATTATTTGTTATTTCTATAGTACTAGTATTATCAGATGTTTGGTCATTATTTTTATTATTTTCTAATGATGTTTCTTCTAATTTTCCAGCCTCTTTTTCTTCACTGCTTTTTATTATAGTTGGCTTTTCTGCAGAAACAAGTTGGAATTTAGAATATTCATTATTTTCATTTAATTTTATTATTACTGTATTTTGGTAAATATTATAATCATTTATATCTACATCAAAAATTGATTCTTCTCCTAAATAGCAATATGTAAATGTTACGGTGTATAGACCTCCACAATATGACATATTTGTTACATCTATACATTCACCAGTTAAGCTTAAGTCAAATCCATTTTTAGGTACAAAATATTTTATACCATTTTCTTCAACTATTTTGTAGAAATCCTCTTCTTTAAAGTTTTCAATTTTTTCTCCACAGAAACTATCTAGCATTTTGTTTATATCGTCTACTTTAATCCCCTCATTTATTTCTGTTTCAATGGCTTTAGTTTCTAGTTTGTCAGCTAGTGATAATAGGCCTGTAGCTAAATATATTTTACATTCATCTTCTGTAAATCCTTGGACTTTATTTGTATATCCTGCTACATTTCCTAAAAATTCTTTTAATTCTATTTCAGAAATTTTATTTAGGGCTTCTTTTTCTCCAGAAACCGTGATTGATTTAGTATTTAAGTCTATTGTAATTGTTGTTATTAAATCTGAATTTGCCTTATATATTTCTAATTTTAGGGTATTATCTTTTTTATTATAATTAGATAATTTTAATTTTTCTGTATATGTAACATTTTTTTCATTTTCTTTTTCAGCTTTTAAACTTATTTGCTCACATAATTTCTTTTTAGAAGAATCGTATACTTTATATTTTAGTGGAACTGTATTTTTATCTTCTTCTAGTTCTCTTTCATTTACATTTATAAATAGCTGAGCTTCTTTATCTTTTACTTGTAATCTTGCAATTTGTATTTCTATATTTTCAGTTATTTTAATTGGTTCATAAGATATCGTTATGTCTCTATCTGATAATAATTCATCTTTATCATCTATTGTTGTTTTCTCTCCTGTTGCTAAATATTTTATCATAAAAAATACATTACCATAGCCTTGTGTTGATGCATATACATTTGCTGCACCAAATATAATTACTACACTAGCCACAGCAGCAACTAATTTTGGGTATTTAAAATTAAACTTTTTATGTTCTTTTTTGATCTTAACATTTTCATTTAAAAAATTGTTAAACACATCATCTGCTTTTTTTGATATTAATTTATCTTTTTCCAACTTTTCTTTTATGTATGCATCTTTTAAATTATCCACAGTATTCACCTTCCTCCTTTTTTAATATTGTATAAATTTTATCTCTTGCTCTTGATAATCTTGACTTAACTGTACCTTCTGGAATATTTAGAATATTTGCTATTTCTGCTACTGGCAAATCATCATAATAATATAAAACAACTACTGTTTTTAAATTATCTTCTAGTTGTTTTAATACATTTTCTAATTCTGATTCACTACAATACATATCATAATAAGCATCTTCTTCTATCTGCATTTTTTCATTAAGATATGTAATTTTCTTATTTTTTCTTATTATGTCATAACATTTATTAATTAAAATTTTAATTATCCAACTTGAAAAATATTGTGGTTCTCTAAGCGATTTCAAGTTCTTGTAAGCGCTTACCAAGGTTTCTTGAATCGCATCACATACATCATCATCATTTTTCAGTATAGACATTCCGTGTTTTATATAACTTATATTTTACAGTTTCTATCAGTCTTGTAAATGCTTCATTATCTCCATCTTTTGCTAGTTCTAAATCTTCCATTTTTATCCTCCTAAAACTTAGACTCTTTAATTTACATAATGGTTCAATTTTTATTTAAATTCTTTATGCTCATATCTATAATATGTGCCAAATATACATAAAAAGATTATTGCTATTCCAATCCACACATATGTCATATTGATATGGTTATTTAATACTATATATCTTGATGATGCAAATTCAAATAATGATATATTTTTTAACCATTCTATGCTCTCTCCCATACTTCCAATAATTTGCATAAAATATGATAAAAATACAATTCCAATTCCCAATGTCATTGCCTTTTTGGTTTTCTTTAAAAATGTTGAAATAAATAGGCATATAAAGAATAGCATATAATAAAGTAGAATTGGTATAATACTTATCATTAAGTATTGTTTTAATTCAAAATCCTCTGATTGTGACAAGCCTATTAGGTTTCCAATTGTAATAATTAAAGTGAAAATAAATATATTTATAATTCCACATAATATTTTTGAAGTTACAATTTGAACTCTACTTACTGGTTTTGCATATAAAAATTCAATTGTTTTATCACTTTCTTCTTTTAATAATATTGTACTTCCTAATATTGCTGCATATAGTCCTCCAATTAGAGTTAAAAATACATAGCCTTCTGTTTTGAACCATCCAAATGCAGATTCAATTCCTACAATATCCATATTAAAGGCAGACAACATTTCTTGAGGCATTGATTCCATCATAAGATTTAAGCTTTCTTTTGTTTCTTCATTTATTAATGAAGGATAAATTGCAAATATTAAAATATAAATTGCAAGTAATATTACTGTCCATAATAATAAACTTTTAAAATTAATTTTAAATTCTCTTTTAAACATCTTTTTTATCTCCTTTTATTCATAATAGTGCATAAATATTTCTTCTAAATCTAGTTCTTCTATTATCAATTTTGAAACAGAATATTTAGCAAGTATCTGTATAAGTATATTTATTTCGCCTTTATAAATAAATTTAACTTCATTTTCTTTTCTATATTTTATATTTTCTATTTTTAGTTCTTTTAATATCTCATCTATTTGCAATGAGTTTACTTTTACTTGCACCACTTCTGATGTGTCAAAAGAATTCATGTCTTCTATTTTTATTATTTGCCCTTCTTTTATAATTGCAACTTTATCACAAATTCTTTTTACTTCTGATAAAATATGTGATGAGAAAAATATTGTTGTACCTTTTTTCTTTTCTTCTTCAAGAATATCATAAAATTTTTCTTGCATTAATGGATCTAGCCCACTTGTTGCTTCATCCATAATTACTACTTTAGGTTCATGCATTAATGCTAATATAATTCCAACCTTTTTTAAATTTCCTAATGAGAGCTCATCTATCTTTTTGTTTTCATCTACTTCTAATTTTTTTACTAGATTTTCTCTTCTTCTAGAGCAATCTTTTTTATAAAATGATGCTGAATAATCTAACATCTTCTTTACAGTCATATTTTCATATAAATGTATTTCTGATGGTAGATATCCAATATCTTCTTTTATTTTATAGTTTTTATTGTTTACTGGTGTATTTTCAATATGTATTTCACCTGAGTTTTTGTTTATTAAATTCATTATACATTTTATAGTTGTGCTTTTTCCTGCACCATTTGGACCTATAAAACCATATATTGTTCCTTTTTCAATTTCTAAATTAATATTTTTTACTCCTCTTGATTTTCCGTAATTTTTAGTTAAGTCTTTTATTTTTATAACACTTTCCATATCTTAACTCCTTTTTTTACTATCGGGCAATTTGGTCCCGAGACTACTTTTTACATTTTATCATTATTGGACTTATATGTAAATATTTTTAATAAAAATAAGATCTCAAATGAGATCCTATTTTAGTTACAATATAATTAATTTATTATTTAAACTTCTTTATACACAGTATTAATTTTTATAAATCGTTCTTTGTTAGATTTTGTTTCATACAAATTTATATCTTTTCTTCTATATACTGAAAGTATTACAGCCATACATAATATATTTATTATATAATAAACATCAGCATCTGAAACAAATGGTAAAATGATGCTTGTTTTTATTCCCATATTTATATTCATAAGTATATTTGCAATAGATTGAATAATATAAAATGTTCCAAGTCCTATTATTAAATATTTTCCATATTGATCTTTAATATCTTTTGCATTGGTAACAATTTTTATACAAATAAGCAGTATAACTATCACTAGCATTATAGTTGGCAATATTCCTATTTTTCCAATTAAATATATAAAAGTAAAATGTTCACTTTCTTCTACTATATTAGCATTAGAAATCTCGTCTTTTTCAGCTTCTCCCACTAATTTTGCATTATGTAATATTTCGTTTTGTATCATTCCTGTATATCCGCGAGAACTTTCAGGATATAACTCTGGTTTGAAAGAGCTAATAAATCTTTCTGTTAAATATGTAAATGAACTATTAAGTCTTTCTGCTGAATACGAATTGGGCAAAATTAAGCATAATAAAAGTACTGTTAAACACATTATTATTCCACCATAAATTGTAATTAATCTTTTTACACATTTTTCTTTACTTTGTATTATTTTAACTGTAATAATCACTAAATATATTGATCCTAGTATTATTGCATTTGTTATTGTAGTTGATAACAATAACATTATTATAAGTGAAATTATACTAAGTGTAGTTATTTTTGTTAAATCTTTATTTATTGCAAATATCTGCTTATTATCTATTTTTAGTTCTACAAATTTATTTTTGTTATAATTAACTATATACCCAACAAAAGCGATTGTATATAATGGTATTGCAATTTCCCATAAAGAAAATATCATTGAAGCTGATGCAAATATATATATTAACCCTGAATATTTTTTCATTTTTCTATAATCAAAGAAATATATTCCTATGCCTAATACAAATCCTATTAAAATATATATTATTGTTTTTGATATATATGGATTTCCCGTAGCACTTTGTTTTAAAATAGCATTTATAGTTCCAAAGCCTATTAATATTATTAAAAGTATTAATAATTTCCAGTCTAATTTTGGTTTATGTATCTTATTTAATTCTTTGCCTATTTCTTCCGCATTTCCCATTTGCTCAATTGCCTTTTCTTCTGCTTCTTGTTCTTTCATTCCACATTCTATATAGTCCTCTTTTATTTCTTTAATATGTGATTCTATTTCTTGTGAAATTTCTTGTTTAATCGGCTTGTATTTTATTTCATTACATACTATTTCTAAAAAATTTTTAATGTTCAAATAAAACACCTCCTATAACTCGGTCTATGCTTCTACTAAAAGTTTTCCATTCTTCTTTGTTTTCTTTTAATTTTTTCTTACCTTCTGTTGTAATTGAGTAATATTTTCTTTTTTTGCTTCCTCTGTCATCCCAATATGAAGATATGTAATTTTTTTCTTCAAGACTATGTAGTATAGGATATAATGTTCCCTCTTGTAATTCAAATACATTTTTGGATTTTTCACTTAATTTTTTTATCATTTGATATCCATACATATCCTCTTCCTCTAGTAAGCTTAATACTAACATGTTTGTACTTCCCTTTAATAATTCTTTGTTAATTTTCAAAATAATCCCTCCTTATAATACCTAGTTATCCTATGTATTTTTGTACATTGTATACCTAGGTATATTTTTTGTCAATACTTTTTACAAAAAAATATAAAAATTACTCTATTGTTTTATAGAGTAATTTTTTTCAACTATATTATTGAATTTTATATTCATTTATGTCTGGTTCTATAAATATATCATCTGTTACTGTATCAAATTCATATGTATAATCTGTTACTGTATCTTTTGAATCTCCACTCATAGTCATTCTAATTATAAGTCCTGTTTCTTTATCTATATAAGCCGAATCATTTCTAGATGTTAATAAATCTGAACTAAAGTAATCTGTCATCAAATAACAATCTTTTCCATTGCAGTTTACTGTTTTAATGTTTGTAGTTACGCTTCTAATTAATATTTCAAATATATTGTTTGATTCTAAATAATTAAAAATATTTGAAACCAAAAACGCATCTTTTTGATTAAGCTGTGCTTTTTTATCGTCACCTGTTTCGAAATAAGTATTTGTTATATCTTCACTTTGATATACCGAAATTTTATTTATTTCTTTTTCAGTTACCCTACGTAGAAATGTTACAGTTTTTCCATCCTTATAATATGTATCTATTATCATTAAATTATCACCATTAAAATTTGTTGTTTTTTTATGATAATTTGAAGAGCTAACATAGTTATTTGCTTTATTATTTAAGCTTGATATTATAATCATATTTCTTCCTATATGAATTCCAAATATTATCAAAATTATTAATAATATAATTTTTAGTATTTTCATTTTATTACTAAATTTTTTAATGTATTTTACTTCTCTCCTATCTCTTTTTTGGTCACTTATTTTTAATTCTTTCTGCATCTCTAAAAGCACATCTTTACATTCCTTGCATTCATTTAAATGTTCTTCTATGTACTTATTAGTTTCTTCATTAGTTAGTTTTTCAATGTAATTAGGTAATAAATCTTGAACAATTTTACAATCTCTGTTTTCATTCATCTTAATCTACCTCCTTTAATTTTTGTTTTCCCCTATAAAATGTAACTCTTGCCCATGTTTCTGTTTTATTTAATATGTCTCCTATCTCTTTAAAACTTAATTCTCCTGTAATTCTTAAATATATTACTTCTCTTGTTGGCTCATCTAAAGTTTGTATCTTTTTATATAAATTGATTTTATCCTCTTTTAATATGTAATCATTTTCTAAGTTTTCATCAGATTTTAAATATTCCAGTTCTTCTGCATTTTTTAGTTCCATTCTTTTATTCTTTTTTAGTTCGTTATACCATAAATTTTTAGCAATCTGGCATAGCCATACTGACATCTTGCAATTTCCTTTATATGTGTCAATCTTTTTTACTGCTTTATAAAAGGTTTCTTGTGTAAGTTCTTCAGAGATATCATTGTTATGAGTTAAACAGAATAAATATTTGTTTACTGTTTCAAAATATTCTTCATATATTTGCTCAATATCCTGCATAACTTTTATCCTCCTTTGCATATAAGACAAATGAAATTAAAATTCGTTACAAAAATTACTCAATATTTATTAATTCATATTCTTTAGTTCCAAAACCTAATTCTACTGCTGAATCTATTGTATGTGTACCATGTCTTGAATTTATTCTTTCTAATAAATGCTCTTTTCCTGGATCATTTGAATTTTTAACTAAGTCTATACAAGCTTGATCTATTGCAATTGGGTCTAAAGATGCTAGTATTCCAATATCTTTCATACAAGGGTCTTCTGCTACTGCACAACAATCACAGTCAACTGACATATTACACATAATATTGATAAATGCCATATTTCCTTTAAAATATTCTACTACTGAAGCTACTGCATCTGCCATTGATTCTAAGAAAAGATCTTGTTCTGGTAAATTACTCCATAGCTTGTTTTGATCTTTTTCTTTTCCTGCTGAATGAATCCATGACTTTCCTGCTGATGAAGCACATCCTATTGATAGCTGTTTTAAGGCTCCTCCATATCCTCCCATAGGATGTCCTTTAAAATGAGATAATACTAGCATTGAATCATAATTTGTAATATTTTTTCCTAAATAATTTTGTTTGATTACTTTTCCATTTGGAATTTCAATTTCTAAGTCTGGACCTTCTGCATCCATAATGTCAACATCAAAATATTTACTCCATTCATGGTTTTCCATTAATTTTTTGTGCTTTTCTGTATTATTTCTCTCTCCTGAATATGCTGTATTACATTCTACTATTGTTCCATTCACCTTATCTACCATTGGTTTCATAAATTCTGGATGAAGATAGTTTTGATTACCTGCTTCTCCTGAATGTACTTTTACTGCGACTTTTCCTGGTAGCTCTTTTCCTAATTTTTCGTAAATTTTTACAACATTTTCTGGTGTTATTTCTTTTATAAAGTATACTTTTGCTTTTTCCATAAAATCATTCCTTTCTTAATATTAAATAAGGAAGTAATTATAATGTAACCACTTCCTTTATCTCTATCTTATAAAACTTGTGAAATTAATTTTCTCTTGCTTTGGAAGTTCAATTCCTTTTTCTTTTCCGGCTTCTATACATTTTAGATAATAAGCCATATTTCTTCCTAAAATCCTCATTATTTGCATACCTTCTTCATCTTTTCTAACATCATCTGGTGTAGAACCATGTACCATATTCCAATATCTTGATGAAATTATAGGCATTTGATTTATTCCAAAATATTTATTTAGTTGATCATAAGTTGCTGTTGTTCCTGCTCTTCTTGCAGAAATTACAGCTGCTGCTGGTTTAAATAAAAATCTATCTCCTTTTCCTGCTTGAGATGCAGAATAAAATACTCTATCCATAAATGATGTTATTGCTCCAGTTGCTGCTGCATAATGTACTGGTGATCCAAATATAAATCCATCTGCATCTTTTGCTTTTTCTACAAATTCATTTACAGTATCATCAAATACACATTTTCCATTTTTTGCACAACTTTTACAAGCAATGCATCCTGCTATAGGTTTGTTTCCTACCCAAAATATTTCTGTTTCTATCCCTTCTTCATTTAAAGTTTTTGCCACTTCACTTAAAGCAGTATATACACAACCTTCTTTATGAGGTCCTCCATTTACTAATAATACTTTCATTGATGTTACTTCCTTTCTATTTTGTCAATTATATCACAATAATTTAAATTAATCTATACATTTTTGTTTACAACTTTTCAAATATTTTTCCCAAACTCTCATTAATAACAAGATTTGCTCTATTATCATATTGAGTAGAATCTCTATTTATTAAAACCAAATTTTGTCCTCTAAAATAATTAATTAAACCACTTGCAGGATATACAGTTAAAGATGTTCCTGCTACAATCATTAGTTCTGCTTTTTGAATTGCTGTAATTGAATCTCTTAATATATTATCATTTAAGCTTTCTTCATATAAAACTACATCAGGTTTTATTATTCCTCCACATTCACATCTAGGAATTCCTTTGCTACTAAAAATAAATTCTGCATCATAAAATTTATTACATTTCATACAATAATTTCTAAAAACACTTCCATGTAATTCTAATACATTTTTTGAATCTGCCTTTTGGTGCAATCCATCTATGTTTTGAGTAATAATTGCTTTTAGTTTGCCTTGTCTTTCTAATTCTGTTAATTTTAAATGGGTTATATTAGGCTCATATTTTAATGAGTTTAGCTTTTCTCTATAAAATTCATAAAATTCTTCTGTTTTATTTACAAAAAATGTATGGCTTAATATTTCTTCTGGTGGATATTTATATTTTTGATTATAAAGTCCATCCTTGCTTCTAAAGTCTGGTATTCCACTTTCTGTTGATACTCCTGCTCCCCCAAAGAAAACTATATTATTACTTTCTTTTATTAATTTTCTTAGTTTTTCTACATTGCTTTCCATCAATTTCACTCCAAACTGCATATTTTTCACATTCTATTTTTTCTGATAAGTATTTATCTAATTTTTTGTTTTTAATTAATTCTTCTTTTTGCTGTTTAGCTAATTCTTTTATTCTATATTCTAATTTTGAAGCAAGTACTTTATTTTCTGTTTCCCACACAATTTCTAATTTTTTTGCATTATGACTTAAAGTATATTTTGCACATTTTTTATCTTTACTAAAATGCTCTTCCATTCTACGTTTTACATCTGTTGTTATTCCTGTGTATATTGAATCATCTTCACATCTTAACATATAAATATAATACATTTTTTACTCCTAAATATTTATTATATCTTTTATTACTTCTCCTACAATTATTAATCCTGCAACTGATGGGACAAATGATATGCTACCAGGTACTGGTTTGTTACTATCTTCTGAATTTTTTCCAGATTTTATAGGTTCTTCTTTTGAATAAACTACTTTTAGTTTTTCAATCCCCCTGTTTTTTAATTCTTTTCTCATTACTTTAGCAAGTGGACATACACTTGTTTTGTAAATGTCTGTTACTTCAAACCTAGTTGGATCTAACTTATTTCCTGTTCCCATACTTGATATAATTGGTATATTTAGCTTATTTGCTCTAACTACAAGCTCAATTTTAGCTGTAACTGTGTCTACGCTATCTACTATATAATTTACAGTATTATCTAGAATTTCTCTACTTTCTGGCATGAAAAATTCTTGGTGTATTTCTACTTTTGCATTTGGATTTATTTCAAGTATTCTTTCTTTTGCAACCTCTACTTTGGGTCTATCTATTGTTTTGTGTGTTGCTATAATCTGTCTATTTAAATTAGTAATATCGACTGTATCTTTGTCTACTAATATAAAACTTCCTATTCCAGCTCTTGCTAGCCCTTCTACTACAAAAGAGCCTACTCCTCCAATTCCAAATACTGCTACTTTCGCTTTTTGTAATTTTTCTATTCCTTCTTTTCCTATTAATAATTCTGTTCTTGAAAATTGATTCATCTCACTTTTACCTCTTTCTAATTTGGTGCCGGACCTTTTTTTATGTTTTTTAAAAAATGCCAAAAAAGGTCCGGCACTAATTTATGTTTTTACTTTAAACCCCGTTTCTTCAATAACTTGCTTTATTTTACTATCATCTATTTCTTTTTGAGATTCTATAATTGCCGTTTTATTTTCTAGGCTTACTTCTACTTTTGTAACTCCTTCAATATAGCTTAGTGCTTTTTCTACACTCATTTTACAATGATTACATTGCATTCCTTCTATTTTGATTGTTTTTGTATTCATTCTTTGTTCCTCCTTATAATTTACTTTAAAATTCTTAAGTCTTAATGCATTTGTTACAACACATACAGAGCTTAAACTCATTGCTGCTGCGCCTATCATTGGGCTTAGCTTTAGCCCAATGCTTAAGTAAAATACTCCTGCTGCTACTGGTATTCCTATTGTATTATAGAAAAACGCCCAAAATAAATTCATTTTTATGTTTCTTATTACTGCTTTACTTAGACTAATTGCTGTTACTACATCTAATAAGCTATTTTTCATCAAAACTATATCTGCTGATTCTATTGCAATATCTGTTCCAGATCCTATTGCTAATCCCACATCTGCTTTTACAAGTGCTGGACTATCATTTATTCCATCTCCTACAAATGCAACTTTTTTACCTTGTTCTTGTAATTTTGCTACTTCTTTTTCTTTATCTTGTGGTAATACTTCTGAAACTACTTTATCTATTTCAAGTTCTTGGCCTATTGTTTCTGCAACAATTTTGCTGTCTCCTGTAAGCATTACTACTTCTATATTATTTTTCTTTAATTCTTTTATTGCTTGATGGCTTGTTTCCTTTATTGTATCTGCAACTGCAACCATTCCAATTATATTATTTTCTTTTGCAAAATACAAGACTGTTTTTCCTTGTTTTAATAATTTATTGCTTTGTTCCTCTACTTGTGCTATGTCAACATTATTTTCTTTCATAAATGAAATATTTCCACCATAGTATGTTACACCTTCTATCTTTCCTTTTACTCCTCTTCCTGATATAGCTTCAAATTCATTTATTTCTAAGTTTTCAATTTGTTCTTGTTTTACTTTTTCCATTATTGCTTCTGCTAATGGATGTTCTGAATTTTTTTCAAGTGCACCTGCAATTTTTAATAGCTCTTTTTCTCCTATCTTAGAAACAATGTCTGTAACTTTTGGCTTTCCTTCTGTGATTGTTCCTGTTTTGTCTAAAACTACTGTATCTACTTTGTGTAACAGTTCTAAACTTTCTGCTGATTTTATTAATATTCCATTTTGTGCTCCTTTGCCTGTTCCAACCATTATTGCTACTGGAGTTGCCAAACCTAATGCACATGGGCAAGATATTACTAAAACTGCTATTCCTATGCTTAATGCAAATTCAAAGTTTTGACCTTGTAATAACCAAAATATTGTTGCAAAGACTGCAATTGTTATTACTACTGGTACAAATATTCCACTTACTTTATCTGCAAGTTTTGATATTGGGGCTTTTGAATTACTTGCTTCTTCTACTAATTTTATTATTTGTGATAATGTTGTGTCATTTCCAACTTTTGTTGCTTTCATTTTGCAGTATCCATTTTTATTGATTGTTCCTGATACTACATTGTCTCCTATATTTTTTTCTACTGGTATGCTTTCTCCTGTTATGCTTGATTGGTCTATAGCTGTACTTCCTTCTATTACTATGCCGTCTACAGGAATACTTCCTCCTGGCTTGATTGCTATAATATCTCCTTGTACAATTTCTTCTACAGCAATTTCTGTTTCTTTGTTTTCTCTAATTACAACAGCTGTTTTAGGTGCTAAATTTATCAATTTGCTTATTGCATCACTTGTTTTACCTTTTGATTTTGTTTCTAAGTATTTTCCTACTGTTATTAATGTTAGTATTGTTCCTGCTGATTCAAAATATATATCCATTGAGTATCTTTGAACTAGCTCAATTTGATTATGACCTAGTCCATAACCTATCATATATATTGCAAATATTCCATAAACTATTGCTGCTGAACTTCCTATGGCGATTAATGAGTCCATATTGGGAGAGACTTTGAATAGCCTTTTAAATCCTACAATAAAGTAGTTTCTGTTTACATATACAATTGGTAGTAATAGCAAAAATTGTGTAAATCCGAATGTTATTGCATTTTCTGTTCCATGAAATAAGTCGTTTATAAATATTGGAATTGGTAATCCAAACCATTCATAAAACATATGATACATTGCTATATACATTAGTGGTATTAAAAAACATACTGATATTATTAGTCTTTTTTTCATTGATTTTATTACATCCTGATTGTTTGGTGCTTTTTTGGTTTGTGTATTTTTTTCTGTACTACTTATTCTTGCTCCATACCCTGCATCTATTACTGCTTTTATTATTTTTTCATTATTGGTTATATTTTCATCATATTCTACTATCATATTGTTTGACAACAAGTTTACATTTACTGATTTTATTCCTTCTAACTTACTTACTGCTCTTTCTACATGTGCTGAACAACTGCTACAGGTCATTCCTTGTATGTCAAATTTTTCTTTTTTCATTTTTTATCATCTCCTTTATCATAATATACCCCAATTCTGAGTTTGTCAACAAAAAATTAGAGCCACTTAAAGTGACTCTATAAGTTAAAGATTATTTGGTAGGAGTCGCCATCCCTACATCTCTTTTGACCACAAGGGTGCGTGGTTGCAACATTTTACCACCTCAAATAATCTATTTATATTGTATTTTTATTATAGCATTTTTATTCATTTTTGTAAACTATTTTTCCATTATTTATATATGATTTTAATCTATTTGAGCCAACTGGTATACAAGTAATAATAGAATTTTTATTTCTAATATTTTCTTCTTCAACTGCCAGTCTTAATACTAGATTAATACAATTAATTTTTCCTTTTTTACTTTTAGGAACTAATTTTTTTAATAATAATGCAGTTTTTTCTCTAGAAGAATCTTTTAATATATAATCAGGATTTTCTACTGCTTCCTGTAAATAGTTCTCATACTTTTCCAAAACTTCTGGATGTCTCTCTTTTATATGTTCTCTTTGTTTTTCTGTTAGCACAACTTCATCCGTGATTATTTTCTGAGAAATATCCTTAAATTTTTCTCTGTCTATTTTGCCAATATTTTGCAACTTTTGTTATTACTCCTTTTATTTTGGGTTTTTATATAGAATTTATTTTTAATAAAATTTTTTGAATAAATAATACTTGAATTATTATAATATGTAACATATATTTTGTCAAGAAAAACATTTCGACAAAATTCGAGCTTTTCCAGCAATTTCAATAAATAAAGCCACATTTCTGTGACTCTATAATTTGCTTATATCTATCTTTCGCTTTTGCTAAAAAAGTTAATTAAATATTCTATTGTTTGTTTATCATCATCTTTTAACTTTTCGAATCCAGCTAATCCATATTCTAATTTTTTATTTTGCTTTACATTTAAATATTTGCTAAATATTTGATCTTTAGTTTATCAATTTCTTCTCTGATATTTTTTCGTTTTCTTCCATTCTAATAGCTTATGTTAGATTTTCATATCTAACATATCCTCCTTAGTATTTTTTAATTGTTTTTCTTTAGTGTTTTTGTTTTTTCTTTTTTTATTCATATTTTAGATTTTGCATGATTTCCTTTATTTTGATATAATTTTTTGATTACAATTTTATTTAGAATTGACTAGACTACAAAATATAGTCTCGTTAATAGTACTATTTTTTAGTTGTTTGTCAAGAGCTCTGGTGGTTCTTTAATTGTAATACTATCATCACTTTCTATTTGACCATTTATGCAAATTAAATCTTATTTAAATAGTTCGCTGTAAATATTCTAATATTTACGCAAAAAAATATAGTGTGTATTTTAATTTACACACTATATGTATATTTCTTCTCGCCCAGAAATTTTAATTTCTGGCCTCGTATAAACATAAATTTTCCATTTCGCGTTTTTTAATCGCGAAGCTCTTGACTTCTTTTTTATATTTTTTATTCAATTTCATTTTTCTCTACTTCTTCTAATTAGTATCAGCATACATTCCTACAAAAAAAGTGAGGGGCGAGCTGAATCGAAGCAGCTGCTGTTGTAGGTGCAACTGACGCCTACTAAGTAAGCAGAGCCGCCGCCGCCGTTGATGAAACTGCCTCCCCTAGTGGTACACGGACGATTTTTGAAATCGCTATACCTTTCTAATGTAAATTCATATAAATTTCCAGCAAAGTCATAGATATTTAAACTACTGTTTTGTTCACTTGCTCCTGTTGTACATAGCCAGATATTACTTGATGTCTTTGCAGTTTTATCATTCCAATTTTCTGGAAGTATATATGGACTGCTAGATGTATATATATTATAGTATCCTCTGTCCATTGTAAATGTACTATTATTATAATTTCCCCATAATTTACTATAAGTATTATTAGTCAACCAATCTGATTTTGTTGTTGCTGTATTGTTTGTATCATACTTTTCAATAAATACACATACTGCCTCCAATTGCACCCCAAACATTAATGAACTTGTTGTTGTTCCATATTCATTTTCTTGTCCAATTTTTCTAGCTAACATTTGTGCCTGACTTTGAGTTATCCAAGTATATCCAACTGCATTAGCTTTACTTACAGGTGTTGGCATACCATATATTGATGGCGCAGCATCTGTTCTTACTGTAGTACTTGTATTTGTATCTGAACTTGCTGTATATTCACTCATACTTGTTCTTGTTAAATTTTGAGCTGTTGCAGTATCTGTCGCTACTCCTGTTCCCATTTCATATCTTCCAATGTAAAATCCACCATTTTTATATACACTTACTAACATATTATGATATAAATTATTGTAATCTGCTTCTGTCATATTTCCATTTGTATAATATATAAATTCACTTCCATTATAATATCCATATTGTCCATAATTTTTATCTCCATACCATTCATCTTTATAACTACTACTAGCATATGTTGCTGTATAAGTTTTTAAAGCCGTTTCGATATTTGAAAAATCCGTATCTGTAAATGCTGAATTTGCTGCTGTCTTGGCTGTTGTTACTGCTGAATAATCTACACCCCAATCTCTACTTGCATTTTTTTCAAATACGGGTATCCATACATATTGGTTATCTACTCTGTCTTCTACTACTATTCCTTCTACTACATTTGTTGGCGAATCTGTTGATACATTAAATCCATCTGGAATTGTTATTGTATCTCCATTGTCATCTGTTATTGTTGTATTTCCACTTACTGGATTTTGACTTGTTATTAAATCTGCTAATGTTGGTGGTTCTGTTGGTCCATTACCACCACCAGCCTCAGTAATTGTTCCATTTGTATCTACTGTATAACTTCTTCCACTATCATTATATTTTATTATAAATGGTCCATCTCCTGTTACTGTTGCTTTTCCTCCTGTTAAATTTAGAATTTCTTCTTCTAACTTTGATTTTATTATTGCTCCATATCCATTTTCTCTTGATGCATTTACTGCTAAGCTTACTTGTTCTTTTTCTTCTCCAATTTTTGTTTTATCTTTTGCACCTACTGCTTGTTTTATTATTCCATTTTCTCCTGTTAACATTGAAATACTTACTCCTGCTAGAATTAACAAAACTACTATTGTTACTACTAAAGCTATTAATGTTATACCATTAAAATTTGTACTTTTTTGTTTTTTCATTTGAATTCTCCCTTTCTCTTTTTTCTAATATTATTATTAGCTACATATTATTTTCAAGTCTATTTTTCATTAATTAAATAAATTAAAGAATTTAAAAAATTATATTTAGCATGAAATTATCAATTTATGGTAAAGTACTTTTCTATAATATAGTATGTAAATTTTCTTAAAAATAATTTACAAAACTATTGATTTTTTAATAATTTATTGGTATATTTATTTTACAAGTTTATCTTTAATTTATTTAATTAAAGACGTTTTTTATTTTCAAAGGCAAAAAAATATACCATAACATGATAATCTATCAAAATTATGATATATTTTTACTTATTTTATTTTTTCTTCAAATCATATACAATATTAACTTTATCACAAACATTTTGAGAATGAGTAACAATTATAATACATTTATTCTCATCTTTTGCAAGATGCTCAAAAATTTTCAAAATTTCGCTTTCTGTATCTTTATCAAGATTTCCTGTTGGCTCATCTGCAATAATTATTTTAGGATTATATGACAAACTTCTTGCAATAGCAATACGTTGTTGTTCTCCTCCTGATAATTTTAAAATTTTTCTATTTGCATGTTCTTCTGAAAGTCCTACACTTTTCATAAGTTCTAAAACTCTCTGTTTTTTGTTTTTTACCTTAACTTTGCTAATATCCATTGAAAGAATAATATTTTCAATTGCAGTTAATCGTGGTAATAAATTATAACTTTGAAATACAATTCCTATGTCTGTATTTCTATAAGTATCTAAATTCATCTTTTTTAAATTTTTACCATCATATAAAATCTGTCCTTCTGTACATTTTTCCAGTCCTGTAATTAACGAAAGTAGAGTTGTTTTTCCACTTCCACTTTTCCCTCTAATTGCATACATCTTGCCTTCTTCAAACTCATAATTGATATTTTTAAACACATAAGTATCTTTTGGAGCATCTTTATATCTATATGATACATCTTCTAATTTTAATATTCCCATAGTTATGACCTCTCTTTCAATATAGTAAGTGGTGAAAATCTTTGTATACTAATCATAGATGCTAAACTACTAATTAATGTTAGTAATAAACCTACTCCAAGTAATTGAAGTACAACTGTAAAGTCTACTACTGCTTCCATGCTTTCAATGGCTTGCACTTGTTCTCTATTGTTAAATTGCATATCCATACCTGGTTTTCCAAAATTATTATTAATTTCTTCTTGTTCATCTTGGCTTGATTCTATTTCATTTGCAAGTAACATATTTCCAACTGGTCTAGCTAAAAGTCCTCCTATTACAGCTCCTACAATCAATGCAATTGTTGCAACTATTAGCAATTCTAAAATAAATTGAAGTGTCAATTTGAATTTACTTACACCTATAGTTCTAAATACACCTATTTCATATTTTCTTTCTCTAATATTTATCATATTAATTACAAATAAGACTAAAGAAGATATAATTAGTGTTATTATTAAAAATGTTGTTGCAAATGTTCTTACATTTTCAATGGATTTTGTTGCATTGTTTAGTTCATCTATATTTGTATTAATTGTATAATATTCATTTAAACCTTTTTCTTTTACTTCTGCAGTAAAGCTTTCTATGCCTTCTTCACCATTTAATATAAATGATGGAGTTATATTTGTTACAAGTGTGCTATCATCTGCAACTAATAAATCTATTACTCCACTTCCTGTAATTATCTTGTTTGCAGATTGCGAATACATACTTGCTGAATCATCACTATCATTATTATCTTTATAAATTCCTGTTAATGTAAAATCATATGTTTTTTCTGTGGTTGAATTTTTTAATGTAATTGTATCTCCAACTGATACTTCATTTAGAGTTGCAAGTTCTGAACTCATTACACATTCATATCCATCAAAATTTGAGATCATTTCTCCTTCTGTTATTTCATATGTTCCACTCACAAAATCTATCATTGCATCATATGATGAATATCCATCTAGTTCAAAATCTCCTGTTAAATTTCTACTACTCTCAAATTTTTCTTTTGATCTTGTTATTATTGTTGTTGTATTATTATTTGTTATAGTATGTCTTTCTCCCATTGGTCCACCATTCATTCCTGGTTTACCTGTTCCTTCACCACTTCCTCCTGTGGTACTTGTTGTTGTATTTGTTGTAGTTGTTGTTTGACTATCTTCTACTTCATATTCATATGAATCTGTAGCCTTGCTTAGGGTGTCACTATTTAATGAAGTTGCATAAATATAGTAATATCCTTTCAAATATTCGCTTTCTCCATAGTTTTTAACTTCATCAATTGTAATAGATGCTATGTTGTTAAATGCTTCAATATTTTCTTTTTGTGCATCTTCTCCACCTTTAAATTGTTGTCCTAATTGATTTCTATCAAATGATATTGTTGCAATTAGATCATGAGCATCTTCATAATTCTTTACCAGCGTATTAGCTGTATTTCTTATTGCTAATGTTACTGTTGATGCTGCGGCTATTGTTAGTATTATTAAACCTATTAGTATGTTCCTCCCTTTATTTCTAATAATTGAAATCAAACTGTTTTTTAAAATATACATTTCTTTCTTCCTCCTTTGAGCAATTTCATCCCAGGTTTCTTTTTGCCCTTTGGGTAATTTCATTCCGAGTTTCTTTTTGCCATCGTTTTATAATATAATATAGAAACATTGAAAATTTATTGAAAAAAAGGAAGTAGATTAATTTTCTACTTCTCTTTACTTTTCACCCTATTGGTAAGACAACTTTAAAACTTGTAACTCCATCTTTACAATCTACTTCTATTTTCCCATTATATTTTTGGACAGTTGATTTCGCAATTGCTAAGCCTAATCCATATCTTTTTTCACTTCTATTTCTAGATTTGTCAACACGATAAAATCTCTCAAAAATTTTATCCCTTTGATTTTCTGGAATTGGCTCTCCTACATTCTTTACTTGTAAAATAATATTATTTTTTTCTTTTGCCAGCTCGACTTTAACCTCTTTTTTAGGCTCACAATGTTTTATTGCATTATCTATTAAAGTTGATAATATATGTTCGATCTCTTGTCTACTTCCATTTATAGTTACTTCATCTTGAATATTTGTAACAATTGTTACTTGTTTTTCATAAGCCATACTTTCAAACATAGCTGACACAACTTGGACTTCTTCTGATACATTGATTTGTTCATAATTTCTAACTTCATCTGCATTTTCAATTTTTGCAAGTAATAGTAATTCATTTATTAACTTGTCCATGCTGTCTGTTTCATTTTGAATGTATGTAAGCCATTTATTGTTTCCAATTTCATTTTCAAGTACATCTGTGTTGGCTTGTATAACAGCGAGTGGTGTCTTTAATTCGTGTGATGCATCTGAGATAAATTGTTTCTGCTTTTCTAATGTTTCATAAACAGGTTTTACTATTATTTCTGATGTTTTTTTAGAGATTGAATATATTACAAGTAAAGATAATCCAGATACAATAGAAGAAAATATTATTACTATTTTTATATGTTTATTAACTTTTTCATTTTCTTCGTTTATAAAATCTTCTATTTCTGGGTTCATTCGTTCCCCTTGAAATCCTGCATGGTCTCTCATTCTAGTTATTCTATTTATACTCATTTTTGATGCATTTATTGTATTTGTACAATTTAAAAATGCAAATAATATAATAATTCCTAAAACAATTATTGATAAAGATGTCATCATAAGTGCAAATATTTTTGATTTTAATTTCTTAATCATTTTCTACCTCCATCTTATATCCTACACCTCTAACCGATTTTATTCTAACATTTGATTTTAGTATTTTTAGCTTTCTTCTTAAAAATGATATATATACTTCTACATTATTATATTCTGCATCACTATCATATCCCCAAATTTTATTTGCTAATATTTCTCTACTCATAATCTGATTTTTATTCATTAATAATGTTTCTAATAATTCTAATTCTTTTCCATTTATAGAAATTTCATTATTATGTGAACACATTTTACCTGTTCTTAAATCTAATTTTAAGTCATTAAATTCTAGTATGTTTGTGTCTTTTATGTTCGAATTTCTTTTTAAAATGACTTTTATTCTTGCAACTAATTCTTTCATATGAAATGGTTTTGTTATATAATCATCTGCTCCATTTTCTAACCCATTTAGTTTATCATATA
>CAMEJH010000007.1 GCA_945919455.1 uncultured Clostridium sp.
AAGGGATTAATCAATTAAATAGATTAATATTTCTATATAATTGATTATACGAGAATAATATGATTTCAAAAGCATTAGAAGAATATATAAAAACAATGTATGTACTAAAAAAACAGAATGGAAATATAAGGGTAACAGACATTGCAAACAAAATGAATTGTACAAAACCAAGTGTAAATAAAGCTTTAAATAATTTAAAAGAAGAAAAACTAGTAAATTACGAAACATATGGAACAATAGAATTAACGCCAGAAGGGGAAAACTTAGCTAAAAAGATATTAGAGGCATATGACATAGTCTACTTATTTTTAAGAGATGTATTAAATTTAGAGGATGAACAAGCTAAAACTGAAGCTGAAAAAATAAAATCTACAATTACAGATGAAACAATAAATAAGCTGGCAAAATATGTACATAAAGTTTTAGGAATAGGAAATTTAGACTGTAATTATGATATTAATAAAGAAAAATGCAGATGTTGTATAAGAACAACAAAAAGAAGAACAATAAATGTAAAAGAAGAGGAAGGAAATTAATATGAGTAGCAAGTTATTAGAAATAAAAGATTTATATGTAAATGCAGAAGATAAAGAAATCTTAAAAGGAATAAATCTAAATATAAATAAAGGGGAAATCCATGTAATAATGGGACCAAATGGATCAGGAAAAACAACTACAGCCAATGCAATATTAAATAATCCAGAATACAGCAAAACAAATGGAAGCATTATATTTGAGGGAGATGACATAACAAATTTAAAAACAGATGAAATTGCAAGAAAAGGAATATTTATGTCATTCCAATTACCAGAAGAAATACCAGGAGTATCTGTAACAAACTTCTTAAAATATTCTAAAAATAAAATTACAGGTCAACCAGTAAAAATATTTGCTTTTAAAGAAGAATTAAAAAAATATATGGAAGAATTAAATATGAATCCTAAAAACATGGAAAGAAGTTTAAATGTTGGATTTTCAGGTGGAGAGAAAAAGAAAAATGAAATTCTGCAAATGCTTGTATTAAATCCAAAACTTGCAATCTTAGACGAAACAGACTCAGGACTAGATGTAGATGCAATTAGAACAGTTTCAAAGGGAATAGAAATGTTCAAAAATAGTGAAAACGCAATTCTTATAATTACTCATAATACTAAAATATTGCATAGTTTAAAAGTAGATTATGTTCATGTTTTAGTTGATGGTAAAATTGTAAAAACAGGTGGACAAGAATTAGCAACAGAAATTGAAGAAAATGGATATGCACAATATAAATAATAAAGTGCTGATTAGAATTACTAATCAGCACAAATATAAAGGTTAAGCGAAAACTATAATTATAGCTGCAGTACACAAATAAATAGCCATAGCTTTTTTATCATCATAATCGGAACAACCCTGAAGAAATAACAGATAGGCTATAAGATACTTCATTATGCAAACTCCTTCCGCCAAATGCAATATGTAACTTATTAATTTTACTAAAAAATAATATAAAAGTCAAGGAGAAAAAGAATGTCAAAAACAAATATAGAAGAAATAAACAGAAATATATATGATTTTAAAAACAAAGATGAATATGACTTCAAAATAAAAAAAGGTTTAACACCAGAAATAATAGAAGAAATCTCAAAGCAAAAAAATGATCCGGACTGGATGAGAGAATTTAGATTAAAAGCTTTAGAAGTATACAACAAATTAGAAATGCCAACATGGGGACCAGATTTATCAGAATTAAACATGGATGAAATAGCAACATATGTAAGACCCAAGTCAAAATTAAATAGTTCATGGGATGATGTACCAGAAGACATCAAAGACACATTTGATAAATTAGGAATACCAGAAGCAGAAAAGACATCATTAGCTGGAGTTGGAGCACAATATGATTCAGAAGTTGTATATCATAGTATGAAAGAAGATTTAATAAAGCAAGGCGTAATATATACAGATATGGAAACAGCAGTAAGAGAATATCCAGAACTTGTAAAAAAACATTTTATGAAATGTGTACCTGTGTCAGATCACAAATTTGTAGCATTACATGGAGCAGTATGGTCAGGTGGTTCCTTTGTATATGTACCAAAAGGAGTAAAAGTAGATGTTCCGCTTCAATCATATTTCAGATTAAATTCACCAGAATCAGGTCAATTTGAACATACACTAATAATAGTAGATGAAGGCGCTAGCTTGCACTTTATAGAAGGTTGTTCTGCACCCAAATATAATAAAGTGAACTTGCATGCAGGATGTGTTGAATTGTATGTAAAAGATGGGGCATATTTAAGATATTCCACAATAGAAAACTGGTCGAAAAATATGCTAAACTTAAACACTAAAAAAGCAATAGTAGGTAAAAATGCAAAAATGGATTGGGTATCAGGTTCATTTGGATCTAAAATATCAATGCTATATCCAATGAGCATATTAAATGGGGAAGGCGCAAAAACAGAATTTACAGGAATATCATTTGCGGGAAAAGGACAAAATTTAGATAATGGATTTAAAGTAATTCATAATGCGCCAAATACTTCTAGTGTAGTAAATGCAAAATCAATTTCAAAAAATGGCGGAACTTGCACATATAGAAGTTTAGTTAGGATAAATGAAAATGCAAAAAATTCAAAAAGTTCAGTATCTTGTGAATCTTTAATGTTAGATGATATTTCAAGCTCAGATACAATACCAGTAAATGATATTCAAACAGATGATGTGGAATTTTCACATGAGGCCAAAATAGGAAAAATTAGTGATAAAGCAATATTTTACTTAATGAGCAGAGGATTATCAGAAGAAGATGCAAAAGGAATGATAGTAAGAGGATTTGCTGACCCTATTGCAAAAGAATTGCCAGTAGAATATGCGGTAGAAATGAACAATTTAATAAATCTTGAATTAGAGGGGGCAATAGGATAAATGGAAAAAGTAAAATTGAATGAAACACCTATAAGAACTTCAAGAAATTTTAATATAAATAATATAAAATTAGAAAATATAGAAATTCCAAAATTTATTCCAGAATTTGATAATATGATGGTAATTACTGATAGTAATAATATAGAAATTTTACCATTTGCTAGCAAGCCAGAGTTAACATACGGAATAAGCAAAGAATTTACAGAACAGATACAAAAAGAAGCTAATCAAAATTTAAATCTTACAATAAATAGTAAAAAAGAAGAACAAATAGAAGTTAATTTTGACTTTGATGATGAAAACAGCATTTTAGTTGATAACATAGAAATAGTCGCAAATGAGAATACAAAATCAACAGTAATAATAAAATATATGTCTGAAAAAAATACAAAAGCATTTCATAATGGTATTATTAGAGTAAATGCAAAACAAAATTCAAATGTAAATGTAATATTAGTTAATTTGCTAAATGTAAAGTCTAATAATTTTATAAGTATAGAAAATGTACTTGAACCAAATGCAAAAGTAAATTATACAATTGTAGATTTTGGAGGAGCACACAGTATTACAAATTATTATTCAAACTTAATAGGAGAAAAGTCAGATAATAGATTAAACACAATTTATCTAGGGAAAGAGAATCAAATATTTGATTTAAATTATATTGCAGAATTAAGAGGCGAAAAATCAAATATAGATATAGAAGTTCAAGGAGCTTTAAAAGACACTGCAAAGAAACATTTTAAAGGAACTATTGATTTTAAAAAAGGGTGTAAAAAGGCTACTGGAAATGAAAATGAATATTGTATGCTATTATCAGATAAAGCAAAATCTATAGCGTTACCAATGCTATTATGTTCAGAAGAAGATGTAGATGGAAATCATAGTTCAGCTGCAGGGAAAATTGCAAACAAAGAATTATTTTATATAATGAGCAGAGGATTCACATATAAAGAAGCAATGAAATTAATGGTAAGAGCTAGATTCAATAAGATATTAGAAAATATAAGGGATGAAAATTTAAAACAAAAAATTTTAGATGAAATTGATAAAAGATTAGATTAAAAAACGAAAAAAGGTTCGCAAATGTATTGATTATATTTTTAAATTATGGTACACTTATTCGTGTGATTGATTAGATTATTTACTGAATTCTGGCATAAGTGCATAGGTTAATAAGCTATGCAAAATGCTTGTTAATCTATGCATTTATGCTATTAAAAGCTTAAATGTAAATTACAAAAGAAGGAGGTAAATACACTGTGGAGTTAGTAGAAAATCTATTAATGAAATTAGTGTCTTTTGGAGGAATTGGATTTTTAATACATATTTGTTCAAAAAACAAGTACATATTTAAATATAGTTCTGAAAAAAGAAAAATAGAGATTTATCCAGCGCAGGACAAATCTCAAAATAATCAATCACTAGAATAAGGGCGAAAGCTCTTATTCTTTATATAAATATATTAACACATAAAAAAATAATTGTCAAATAAAAATATAAAATTATCAAACAAAAAGTAATAACCTAAAAAGGAGGATAAAATGAACGAATATAAAAAAGACTTTCCGTTATTAGAAAATCGCAACATAGCATACTTAGATAGTGGAGCAACAACACAAAAACCAATACAAGTAATAAAAGCTATTGAAGGATTCTATGAGAAGAATAATGCAAATCCACACAGGGGGGCATATACATTAAGTATGGATGCTACAGAAGCTTATGAAAATACGAGAACAAAAATAGCAAAATTTATAAATGCAAGACATAGAGAAGAAATAATATTTTCAAAAAATGCAACAGAAAGCTTAAATTTAATAGCATATTCATATGGAATGGACAACCTAAAAAAAGATGATGAAGTACTTATATCAATAATGGAGCATCATTCTAATTTAGTTCCATGGCAAAAAATGACTAAAGCAACTGGAAGTAAATTAAATTATATGTATATAAATGATAAATTTGAAATATCTGATGAAGAAATAGAAAATAAGATCACAGACAAAACAAAAATAGTTGGAATTACACATGTTTCAAATGTTTTAGGTACAATAAACAACATAGAAAAAATTATAAAATATGCTCACAAAAAAGGAGCAATAGTTATTGTAGATGCATCACAAAGTATACCTCACATGAAAATTGATGTGCAAAAATTAGATGCTGACTTTTTAGTATTTTCAGGACATAAAATGCTTGCACCACTTGGAACTGGTGTGCTATATGGAAAAAAAGAATTACTAAACAAAATGACACCATTTTTAATGGGTGGAGATATGATAGAGTATGTATATGAGCAAGAAACAACATTTGCACCACTTCCAAATAAATTTGAAGCAGGAACACAAAATGTAGAAGGTGTAATAGGCTTAGGTGCTGCTATTGATTATATTGAAAATATTGGTTATGATAAAATACAAGAAATAGAAAAAGAAATGGTTTCATATGCAAGACAAGAATTATCAAAACTTGATTTCTTAACATTATATTTAACACCAAACGAAGAAAATCATTCAGGGGTAATTTCATTTAATATAAAAGGAGTACATCCACATGATGTAGCAAGTATATTAGACTCAGTTGGTGTTTGCGTACGTTCAGGAAATCATTGTGCACAGCCTCTTATGAGATTTTTAGGAATAGATTCTACTTGTAGAGCAAGTTTTTATTTTTATAATACAAAAGAGGATGTTGATAAGCTAGTTGAAGGATTGAACAAATCTTATGAGATGTTTAAAAAATATATAATTAAATAGCGAAAAAAAGTTCGAAGATTATTGACATAAGTAATAATGTATAATATATTATCATACAGTTGGTTGGACTAATCTCCTTCAGGCATAAGTGCATAGACTGGTAAGTCATGCTAATATGCTTGCTTACTAATCTATGCATTTATGCTTTTTATAGCTTAAATGTAAATTCGTAAGAAGGAGGTTAAGTTATGAAATTAATAAATATATTATTAATATTAGTAGCTTTCTTTTTAGGGCTAGGCTTTTTAATACATATTTGTTCTAAGAATAGATACGCATTAACATACTATTCCCAAAAAAGAAAAATAGAGATTTATCCAGCACAGGACAAATCTCACCAACCATCATGAGATAAGGGCAGAGCATTGCTCTTATCTTTTATATTATTATATTAGCACAGATTTATAAAATTGTCAAATAAAATTAAAAAAAGAAAGGTTAAAAACATGGAAGATCTAAACGATGTTTATAATGAGTTAATAATGGAACACAGTATGAACTCATATAATAAAAAGAAACTAGAAAATGCCGATTATTCAGAAATAGGACATAATCCAAATTGTGGAGATGAAATAACTCTAGAACTAAAATTAAATGGAAATATAATAGAAGATATGGCATTTTCAGGACATGGATGTGCAATTTCACAAGCATCAACATCTATAATGATAGATACGTTAAAAGGAAAAACTATAGATGAAGCAAAAGAAATTATAAAAACATTTATAGAAATGATTAAAAGGGAAATAACTGATGAAGAACAGCTAAAAAAATTAGAAGATGCGATAGCTTTTAGAAATGTATCAAATATGCCAGCTAGAGTAAAATGTGCTCTACTTGCATGGCACACTATAGAAGATATGCTAAATAAAAATGAGAATAATGGAAACAGCAGTATTAATTGCTGCCATTAATCAGATAAAAAATTTAAAAGGAGATTACTTATATGAAAGAAGCATTAGTATTGTTTTCTGGAGGAAAAGACTCTTTTTTATCAACACTATTAATGATAGAAAAAGGATATAAGGTAAATTTGGTAACCTATGAAAATGGATGTGGATTAAAATCATCAAATGCATTGCATGAAGGTAAAAGAATTCAAAAAAAGTATGGCGTAGAAAAGGTAAAAAATTTAGGTATACACAGAACAGATGCAATATGGAGAGAATTTCTATACCCATATTATAATATAAAACCAAGTGAAATTTTAAAATTGTATGGGGAAGTTCCAATATCGCAATTTAATTGCTTGTCATGCAGACTTGCTATGTATGTAATGTCAATAATCATATGCATAAAAAATAATATAGACACCGTAGTTGATGGTGCTAGAACTAGTCAGATGTTTGCAATAGAACAAAATGAACTATTAGAAAGATTTGAAAAATTTTTTAATAAATACAATATGCAAATATTGTATCCGTTAAAAGAATTAAAAGATGATTTTGAATTAAAAAATCAATTATTAATAAGAGGATTTGTGCCAAAAACATTAGAACCACAATGCTTGCTAGGAATCCCATTGAAAGAAAATGAAATAGATAATAAAATTATAAAATCAACAGCAAAAGTTTTTGATGATTTATTAAAGAATAAAGCTGAAGAACTAATAAAAAAATACAGAGATGTTAATATATCAGGAGAATATTTATAATGGATAATAGAAGTAAAAAATTTGTATTTGTTCCTTTTTGCTTGATGGCACAAGCATATCAAGCACAGGGAATTGTTAAATATGAATGGAAAGCATCAATTAACCCTTTTATGAATTTATTAATTGAAAATGATATTAATATTGTTCAAATGCCATGTGCAGAAAGTACTTTTAATAATAACTTAATAAGAGAGCCTAAAGGAATTAAAAAATATGACACAGAAGAATTTAATAAACATTGTGAATTATTAGCAGAACAAGTGGCAAATCAAATAATAAATATTTGTAGTAATGGATATGAAGTAATAGCTATTTTAGGAATAGAACAATCACCATCTTGTTGTGTAAATTATATATATACTAACAAGGGAATGGAAAATAGAAAAGGACTATTCATGGAAAAATTATATTTAAAAATAAAAAGTTTAGATATACCTATAATAGGAGTAAATAGAAAATATATTAATAAATCATTTGATATGCTAAAAAAAGTAATAGAAGATGCATATAAAAAGGAAGAAGAATATGGAAAATAAAAAAGTATTATTAGGAATGAGTGGAGGAGTAGATAGTTCAGTCTCAGCTCTACTCTTAAAAGAAAAAGGATATGAAGTAATTGGAACAACACTAGAACTATTTACAGGAAGCAGTTGTTGCAATACAAACACATATATGGATGCTAAAAATGTATGCAATCAAATAGGAATACCACACTTTATATATAATTGCAAAGATGAATTTAAAAAATGCGTAATACAGGACTTTATAGACTGTTATGCAAATTGTAAGACTCCAAATCCATGTATTGAATGCAATAAATATATGAAATTCGGATATATGTGGGAAAAAGCAAAAGAACTAGGATGTAATTACATAGCTACAGGTCATTATGCAAAAACAGAATATAGTGAAAAATATGGTAGATGGGTATTAAAAAAATCAAAAGCAGGAAAAAAAGATCAAAGTTATGTGTTATGGAACATTCCAAAAGATTTAATAGAACATGTATTATTTCCACTTGCTGATTTTGAAAGCAAAGAAGAAATACGAGAAATTGCAAGAAAGAACGAATTAAAAGTAGCAAATAAACCAGATAGTGAAGATATCTGTTTTGTACCAGATGGAAACTATAAAAAGTTCTTAGAAAATAATTCTGAAATAAAACCAAAAGTTGGAAACATAGTAAACTCTAAAGGCGAAATTCTAGGAAAACACACAGGGTTATATAATTATACAATAGGGCAAAGAAAAGGTCTTGGAATTTCATATTCTGTTCCACTATTTGTGTTAGGCTTTAATCCAACAAAAAATGAAGTAATTGTTGGAGAAGAAAAAGAACTATATAAAAAAGAAATCTTGGTAACAGATATAAATTTGCTACTAGTAGATGAAATTAAAGAGCCTATGGAAGTAGAAGTAAAAACAAGATATTCTGCAAAAGTTGCAAAAGCAACAATAATACAAAATAACAATGAAATCAAAGTAATATTTGATGAACCTCAAAGGGCAATTACACCAGGCCAATCAGCAGTGTTTTATGTTGGAGATATTGTACTTGGTGGGGGAAAAATTAAATAGGAGGGAAACAATGATAGAAAATATAGAAATAAACTGTCATAGTTCAATAAAAATAAATAAAGGAAAAGTAATATATATAGATCCATTCAAAATAGAAAACGAGAAATATGATGCAGATATTATATTTATCACACATGATCATTATGACCACTATTCTCCAGAAGATATAGAAAAAATCATAAAAGAAAATACAATTATTGTAGCGCCAAAAACAGTTAAAGCACTAAGTAAAATGAAAAATGTTGTATCTGTAGAGCCAAAGAATACATATGAAGTAGAAGGAATAAAAATAGAAACTATACCATCATATAATGTAAATAAACAATTTCATCAAAAACAAAACGATTGGGTAGGATATATATTAGAGATTGAAGGTGTAAGATATTATATTGCGGGAGATACAGATATTACACCTGAAAATAGACAAGTAAAATGCGATGTAGCATTTGTTCCAATTGGAGGAACGTATACAATGGACTACAAAGAAGCAGCACAATTAATAAATGAAATTAAACCAAAAATAGTAATACCAGAACATTATGGAAGTGTTGTTGGAACAAAAGAAGATGCAATAAAATTTCAAAAGTTATTAAATAATGATATTGAATGTAAAGTACTAATTAAATGAGGTATGATATGAAGAAATTTAAAACCATATTTTTTACTATTGTAATATTATTTATAATTATATGTGTATCAATATTAGTATTTCTATTCTATCATACACATAAAACAGAATATTATGCTGAAGACTTTGAAATTGAAATAATAAAAAGTAAAACAGATTATGATAATGATGGAATAGATGACTATACAGACATTTTGCAAGGAGCAAAAGCAGAAGCGGAAAGAAAACCTACATATAAAAGTACATATTATGCAGGAGGATATCCACCTGATACTGAAGGAGTATGTACAGATGTAATATGGAGAGCGTTAAGAGATGCTGGATATTCATTAAAAGACATGGTAGATGAAGATATCAAGCAAAATATATCAGAATATCCAAGAGTAGAAGATAAACCAGATCCAAATATAGATTTTAGAAGGGTGCCAAATTTAAAAGTATATTTCGAAAGGAATCATATTGTATTAACAACAGACTTAAATAAAATAGAAGAGTGGCAACCAGGAGATATTGTAGTATTTGGAAACAGTCATATAGGAATAATATCAGACAAAAGAAATAAAAAAGGAATACCATATTTATTACATAATGGAGGACAACCTATTAGAGAAGAAGATATACTAGAATTATATAATCAATATGAACAAATAACAGGGCATTTTAGACTAAGGGAAATTTAAGACACGGAATCAAATTTCCCAATTTCTAAAGGAGAATAAAAATGAATTATGCATGTAAATATAACTCACCAATTGGTGAAATAACAATGGTAAGTGATGGAAGATTTTTAATATGTTTATCTATAGAAGGACAAAGTATGCCTTTTAAAGAATTAGAATTTAAAGAAAATTTGTATATATTTGAACTAACAAAAAAATGGCTAGATGAATATTTTGAAGGAAACGAACCTAAAATAAAAATACCAATTAAACTAGATGGATCAGACTTTAGAAAGGATGTATGGAATATTCTATTAGAAATACCTTATGGAAAAACTATCACTTATGGAGAAATTGCAAAAAAGATAGCAGAAAAAAGACATATAATAAAGATGTCTGCACAAGCAGTTGGAGGAGCAGTAGGACATAATCCTATTTCAATTATAGTTCCATGTCACAGAGTTCTTGGAGTAAATAAGAATATAACTGGATATGGAGGAGGACTACATTTAAAAAGAGAATTACTAAAGATTGAAAAAATTGAATGGAGTGAATGATATGGTATATAAATATTATAAATTGGTAAGAGATAAAATAGTTAATAATATAAATAGCCAAAAAGGAAAAAAAGCAACTTGGAGAACAATGGAGGAAGATGAATATTTAAAGGAACTCAATAAAAAGCTAATAGAAGAAGCAAAAGAATTTATTGAAGAAAACGATCCAGAAGAATTAGCTGATTTAATGGAAGTTTTAGAAGCTATTATAAAAGCAAGAAATATAAAATTAGATGAAGTAAGAAAAATTAAGGAACAGAAAAAAGAAAAAAAAGGAGCATTTCAAGATAGAATATTCTTAGAGACTGTAGAAGAACCAGAAAAAGAACAAGAAAAATAAAATAAATTAGCACTCTACTATTGACATTGCTAAAACAATGTATTATAATTGTATATGTAAATAAAAAAAGGCACATTCTATATATAAAAGACTGTGCTTTTTACAATGGGAAAAACAAGACCCGGGATGAAATTGCCCAATGGGAAAAAAGAAACCCGGAATGAAATTACCCAAAAGGAGGGATAATTATGAATATTCAAAAATTTACGCAAAAATCATTAGAGGCAATACAAAGTGCACAAAACTTAGCGATAGAAAATCAAAATGCACAAGTAGAGCAAGAACATTTATTGCTAGCCTTATTAGAACAAGAAAACAGCTTAATAAAAGAATTAATTAAGAAAATAGGAGATGAAGAAGCACTAGAACAAGAAGTAAGAAACAAAATAGTAAATAAACCAAGAATGACAGGAGGAGCAAGACCTAGTGATAGCATATATGTATCACAAGATGTTGATGCAGTTTTAGCAAGTTCTGAATCCATATCTAAAAAGATGAAAGATGAATATGTATCAGTAGAACATATAATGCTTGCAATATTTGACAATGCAAATAGAGAAATAAAAGAAATATTTAGAGCGTTTAATATTAACAAAAATGAATTTTTAAAAGCATTATCACAAGTAAGAGGAAACACAAGAGTAACAACAGACAATCCAGAAGAAACATATGATGCATTAAAAAAATATGGCCAAGATTTAGTCCAAATGGCAAGAGAACAAAAGTTAGATCCTGTAATAGGAAGAGATTCAGAAATTAGAAATGTTATAAGAATTCTATCAAGAAAAACTAAAAACAATCCATGTTTAATAGGTGAACCGGGTGTAGGTAAAACTGCAATAGCAGAAGGGCTAGCATTAAGAATTGTAAGAGGAGATGTTCCAGAAGGTTTAAAAGATTGCACAATCTTTTCACTAGATATGGGTTCATTAGTCGCAGGTGCTAAATATAGAGGAGAATTTGAAGAAAGATTAAAAGCAGTATTGCAAGAAATAAAGAAAAGTGAAGGGAAAATAATATTATTTATTGATGAAATTCATACAATAGTTGGAGCAGGAAAAACAGATGGAGCAATGGATGCAGGAAATATATTAAAGCCAATGTTGGCAAGAGGAGAATTACATTGTATAGGCGCAACAACACTAAATGAATATAGACAATATATAGAAAAAGACCAAGCACTTGAAAGACGTTTCCAACCAGTAATGGTAGATGAACCAACTGTAGAAGATACAATTTCAATATTAAGAGGGCTAAAAGAAAGATATGAAGTATATCATGGTGTTAAAATTTCAGACAATAGCTTAATTGCTGCAGCGACATTATCTCATAGATATATATCAGATAGATTTTTACCTGATAAAGCAATAGACCTAATAGATGAAGCTTGTGCCATGATTAAAACAGAAATGGAATCAATGCCTACAGAACTTGATGAAGTATCAAGAAAAATAATGCAATTAGAAATAGAAGAAACAGCTCTAAGCAAAGAAAAAGATGAAATATCAAAACAGCGTTTAGCAGACATACAAAAAGAAAAAGCAGAATTAAAAACAAAATTTGATGGCATGAAAGCTAAATGGGAAAATGAAAAAGAGGCAATTGGAAAGGTTCAAAAATTAAGAGAAGAAATAGAACATGTCAATAGCGAAATTGAACAAGCTGAAAGAAAATATGACTTAAATAAAGTAGCTGAATTAAGATATGGTAAACTTCCAGAACTACAAAAAGAACTTCAAAAAGAAGAAGAACTTTCAGAAAAAGGAAAAGAAGATGGCTTACTAAGGAATAAAGTAACAGAAGATGAAATAGCAAAAATAATATCAAGATGGACAGGAATACCTGTTACAAAATTAATGGAAGGCGAAAGAGAAAAAATATTGCATCTAAGTGAAATTCTTCATAAGAGAGTAATTGGACAAGATGAAGCAGTAGAAAAAGTATCAGAAGCAATAATGCGTTCAAGAGCAGGAATAGGAGATCCAAAAAGACCAATAGGTTCATTCTTATTTTTAGGACCAACGGGTGTAGGAAAAACAGAACTTGCAAAATCACTTGCTGAAAGCTTATTTGATGATGAACACAACATTGTAAGAATTGATATGTCTGAATATATGGAAAAATATTCTGTTTCAAGATTAATTGGTGCACCTCCAGGATATGTAGGATATGAAGAAGGGGGTCAACTAACAGAAGCAGTTAGAAGAAAACCTTATTCTGTAGTTTTATTTGATGAAATTGAAAAGGCTCATCCAGATGTATTTAATATCTTATTACAGGTATTAGATGATGGAAGAATAACAGATTCACAAGGAAGAACAGTTGACTTTAAAAATACAATAATCATATTAACATCTAACTTAGGCTCAGATTATATATTAGAAGGAATTCAAGATAATGGTGAAATTTCAGAAGAGGCAAAAGAAAAAGTTAATATGCTATTAAAACAAAGCTTTAGACCAGAATTTTTAAACCGTTTAGATGAAATAATATTCTATAAACCTCTTCGTAAAAACGAAATTGCAAAAATATTAGAATTATTAATAAAAGATCTAGAAAGAAGACTAGAAGATAAGCACATAAAACTAGAATTAACACAAGCAGCAAAAGATTATTTGATAAATAATGGATATGATGAAGTTTATGGAGCAAGACCTTTAAAGAGATTTGTTCAAAAGAAACTTGAAACTTTAATTGCTAAAAAGATATTAAATCAAGAAATTTTGCCTAATACTGCTGTTGTAGTAGATTGCAGAGATAATGAATTGTATATAAAATAACCAATAAATATCTCAGGTATTTTCCTATATATAGGATAAAACCTGAGGTTCTTTTATTTATTATATATCCTTAATTATTTAAATTAAAGAAATGTCATAATAAAATTATACCAATAAAATTTAACAAAATCAAGGATTTTACAAAAAATAAATGTATACAAAATGAAAGAAAAAAAAGGAATAACATTAATAGCCTTAGTTGTAACAATAGTAGTACTTCTAATACTAGCAGGAGTAAGCATAAGTATGCTAACAGGAGAGAGTGGAATAATAAAACAAGCGATGGATGCAAAAGACAAGACAATTATAGGACAAGAACAAGAACAAGTAGAAATGGCATATGTATCAGCAGCAACTACAAAATTAGGTGATGAAGTAACTGAAACAAATTTACAAAACGAACTAGATATAATAGTAGGAGAAACAAAAACAAATGTAACAACAAATGATGATGAAACTCTAAATGTTTTGTTTGCTGATACGCAACATAATTATAATGTTAATAAAGGAGAAGTTTTTAGAATAGAATCAGAAGAGGTTCCAAAAGGAATTGTTGCAAGAATCGGAACAGTATATTATGGAACATTACAATCTGCAATTGATGCAATAACTAATGATAATACCGAAACTACCATTGTGTTATTAGTTGATATTTCAGAAAATGTTACTGTTGCTGAAAATCAAAATATTATATTAAATCTTAATAATCATACAATAACAAATTTAAGTGAAACTCCTATTATTACATTATCTGGAACTTTAACAATAAAAAATGGTATAATTACTGGAACATATACTAATAGAGTTGCAACAATTTGCACTAACGTAAGTTCTGAGTTAAATTTATCTCACTCAATTATAGATAGAAACAGTGATGGTGCTTACAATTGGGAAACAATAGAACTACATGGAGTCTTAAATATTGATTCAGGAAAGATAAATAGTCCTAATTCAAATACAATATGCACGTATCCGAATTATGAAAGTTCGATAAATATTGGTGGTACAGCAGAAGTAATCGGTAGTAGCGCGAATTATGTAACTATATTTAATTGCCATAAAATGACAATGACGGGAGGAAAGATAATTGGGACTGGGAATAGTGCGATAGACAACGAAGCAGCGCGGCGTACTTACTATGAATGGGGGCACTATTGAATATAATAATGAAAGCATAAGTAATGGAACCGTTGGAACTTATATGAACGCGATTTATAATAAAGGGAAGATGGAAATAAATTCAGGAACAGTTACATCTAACACAATTGCTATAGCCGTTGAAGGAGGAACGGTTAATATAAATGGTGGAACAATAGAAGGGAGAGGAAGAACCATAGATGAGTATAAAGGAACAATTAATATAAACGGAGGAAATATAGTAAGTAATGTGCTTTCAGGATATGCATCGTCAGCACTAGAAATTTATTCGGTAGTAAATTTCTATGATGGAACAATAAATACAATTGATGATATGCATATGGGCGACAATGCAGTATTTAATCATTATGGGGGAGAAATAATAAAATCATCACCTATAAGAGGTCTATTCTCTGGAAATGGAACCTATAACGATTATAGGGAAAAAAGAGATATAACAGATTAATAACAGAAATAAAAAGCATCTATTAGGATTTGAAATATATTATAAAAAGATATTCTAAGATTTATTTTTTAGAATATCTTCAAATGTTATCAAAAGTAGATTCTAGAAATACTCTATGTCAATAGTTGGGGTGGGAAACTTTAAAATTTTTTTGTCGCAGCTTTTTTATTTGATAGTCAAAATCTTCGATTTTTCCTATTAAATAAAAAATGTCCAATTTTTGGGGTTCAGGACATAACCACACCAACATTTATTATAGAACCAAAGAGAGTAAATCGCCATAAAAGATTTACTCTCTTAATAATTTTATTTATTCCTCAATAACCTCGCCTAAAATAATAGCATCCTTAACAAAATCATTTTCCTTATTTAATTGCACATTAATACTATAGCCAGAAGGCTGAACAACTTCTAAATTGTCTGTACCATCAATACTATTTTTATAAATAGCAGTAGCTAAACTTCCGCTTCCACAAGCAGTTTCATAATATAAAGTATCAATTGTTTTAACCCATATTACAGGATTAATTTTTAATTTAGATCCTTCTTTTTCTAATAAAATAATTCCAACAGCATTTTCATTAGTATCAAATGTTTTCATAATATCTTTAAGTTGTAACTTAGTAGCTTCTTGATCTTCCTTTAAAGCCTTAATATAAGGTTTAGAATTTTCCTCATCTAATACAGCTTGTAAAATTCCATCTAATTTAACCAAATTAAAATTATCCTTTTTTTCAATAAGTTCATTCATGGTTTTATTTATTTGCATATCAGCAAATACTTTTCTTTCTTGAGTTATTCCTCCAGAAATTTTTTCGCGAGCACCTGAAACAGAAAGTTCCATTTTTCCAGATTCACCTTGCAAATATTCAAATATAGCACATCTAGTAGCATTAACGCAAAATTCTCCACCAGCCATTTCTAATTTATAATCTTTAGTACTAATAAAACCAACTTGTTCAACATCAGGATTCTTATCTAAAATATCCTTATTAATTTTTTTTCTTTCTTCCAAACTATATTCATTACCAATAACTAAGGCTGTTTTATTACCGCCTGGATTTAATATTTTATAATTAATTTTTGTATTCATAAAAACTCCTTTCAATTTAACTATGGACATTAAATATTTTTAAACAAAAAAAGATATATAAAAAAACTATTTATAGAAAATTCCTACAAATAGCTTTTTACATATCTAACAAAATATTTTAAACTATCGTAGGCACAAGTTTTTTAAGCCTGTACCTACGCAAAATTAATTGCTATAGTTACAAGCTCCTACGATGATGATGTAATTGGTTTAAAAATATTTTTGATTCCATAATTAATTCCTTCTTTTAATAAGATAAATATATATTAACATAATTTCTAAAAGTTGTCAAATTTTAGAAAACAAAAATATTAATTTTACAGTTTTTTTGATAAAATTATGCAAAATTTTGTAAAAGCATGATATAATAAAGTAACTTTCAGCAATATATGTAGGTATAATTCATGAAAGAGGTAATATATGAAAAAAAGAAAGAGAAGAAAAGTAACAAAAAGATTTATAGCATTTATTGTAATTGTGGCAATCCTAATTATAGTAGGTATATCTAAAGCTGTAAAAAGTATAAAAACCCGAAAAACTTCAGCAGAAGTGCAGCCACCAGAGACAAGTCAGACACAAAAGGATAACATAGAAAAGTCTAAAAAAGAAATAAAAGACTGGAGATTAAAACTTGCAAACTATGATAATATACTACCAGAAGACTTCGAAATTGAATTATCTAATATTGATAAAGATAGGCAATTTGACTCAAGGGCAATAAAATATTTAAAAACTATGTTAGATGATATGAGAAAAGATGGAATAACCAACATTTGGGTACAATCAGCATATAGGAGTGTAAAAAGTCAAAAAAAACTATATGAGAATAGTATAAAAAAATATCTAGACCAAGGTAAATCTAAAAAAGAAGCAGAAGAACTCACTTTAAAATATATAAACAAACCAGGAGCAAGTGATCATAATTTGGGACTAGCTGTAGACTTCAATAATGTAGATCAAGATTTTGAAAAAATGAAAGGATTTGAATGGCTTACAGAAAATGCTGAAAAATATGGATTTATTTTAAGATACCCAAAAGATAAAGAAAATATAACAAAAATAAATTATGAACCTTGGCATTGGAGATATGTAGGTCAAGAACATGCACAAAATATGAATAAACTAAATATGTGTTTAGAAGAATATGTAGAATATTTACAAAACAATTAATAAATTATTAATATTACAAAATTGTAAGTTAAATATTAAAAAAGTATGTTATAATATAAATATAGAGTAGTATTGTAGGGAGAAAAAAATGAGAAAAATATATATAATATTAACACATACAGGAACAGTATTATCGAGAATAATTAAATATTATACAAAAGATGAATTTTCACATGTATCAATAGCATTAGATCCTGATCTAAAAGAGATGTATAGTTTTGGAAGACTAAATCCATATAATCCTTTTTGGGGAAGCTTTGTTCATGAAGAAATAAACAAAGGAACATTTAAAAGATTTAAAAGAACTAAAACAGAAGTCTATTCATTATTTGTGACAGATGAGCAATATGAAAAGGCAAGAAAAATTATTACATATTTTAATGATAACAAAGAAAAATACAAATTCAATATTTTAGGACTTATATGTGTTAGTATACATAAAAAAATAAAAAGAAAAAATAGTTTCTACTGTGCGGAATTTGTAAAACATGTCTTAAAAGCATCTGGAGTATCAGAAGTAAATGATTTACCACAAATTATAAGACCAGAAGATTTTAAACAAATACAAGGACTAAGACTAGAATATGAAGGACTTTTACGAAAATACAAAAAGAAAAAATATTTAAGATTAAAAGATGTACATGAATTAATTCAAGGCAAAAAAATAGAATATGTCTAAAAAGCTAGAAAAATCTAGCTTTTTTCTTTACAAAAGAACTTTGAGAGTATATAATTTAATACGAATAAAAACAAGGAGAGTTAATTATGATAGACACAAAAAAATATTTGGACAATTATTATAAAGGCAATAAAACTTTTTCATTAGATGCAATGAAATTTTTTATGAATGAATATAAGGATTTAGAGGAAAAAATAAAATTTATCCATATAGCTGGAACTAATGGAAAAGGTAGTTGCACAGAAATGATTAGTAATATTTTAGTATGTGCAGGATATAAAGTAGGTAAAGTAATATCACCACATTTAATTAAGTACAATGAAAGAATGGTCATAAATGGAAAAGAAATCTCAGATGAAGAATTATCAAATTTAATAGAAGAATTAGAACCTAAAATAAAAAAATATAATGAAACTCACAAAATGAAAGTAACATTATTTGAATTAGAAAATAGGAGGATTACAAGATAGTACAAATGTTATATCAAAACCACTTGTTTCAGTTATAACATCTATAGGCTATGATCATATGCATATTTTAGGGAGAACTTTGCCAGAAATAGCAGAGCAAAAAGCAGGTATAATAAAAGAAAATTCCAGTACAGTATTTTTTGAACAAACGCTGGAGGTAAATCAAGTATTTATAAATGAATGTAAAAATAAAAATAATCAATTACATCTGGTAAAACAATTAGAAATAAAGAATCATACTTTTGATGAAAACATGCAATATTTTGATTATGGAAACTTAAAACATATAGCAGTGAATTTAAAAGGAGCTAAACAAATACAAAATGCAAGTATTTGTTTAGAAACCATTAATATATTAAATAATTTAGGTTATACAATAACAGAACAGAGTATTAGAAAAGGATTATCAACAGTAATACATAAAGCGAGAATGGAAGTATTAAGTAAAGATCCTCTAATTATATATGATGGAGCACATAATGAACCTGCAATAGAAAATCTTAAAGAAACAGTAAAAATGTATTATTCAAATTGTAAAAGAAGGTATGTTATTTCAATTTTAAGAAGAAAAGATTATGAAAAGATGATTCAGCTATTGTTAGAAGATACAGAGGCAAGTTTTATATTAACATCAGGAAATGATGCAAAAAGATTTGCAACAAGTAAAGAGCTTTATGAAATAGCTAAAAAATATTCAAAAGGACAAGAAATATTACAAAAATCTTTTGACGAAACTATAGAATTTATTATGAATATGCATGATGGTTGTGTAAATTTTATTGTAGGTTCATTTCATGTATATGGTACTACTATTAGTAAATTAAATAATTTGAAAGACTGTTCTTGTGAATAGTCTTTTTTTGTTTTTTAATAAAAAATTTTTTAGTCACTTTATAGTCACTTTTAAAATGTATTATATAATCAAACCAAAGGAGGAATTAAAAATGGAGATATTAAGAGTAGAAAACTTAAACAAAATATATGGGAAAGGAGAAAATGAAGTTAGAGCAGTAGATAATGTATCATTTTCGGTAGAAAAAGGTGAATTTGTAGCAATAGTGGGAGCATCTGGAAGTGGTAAATCAACATTGTTACACCTACTAGGAGGAGTAGATAGACCAACAAGCGGAAAAGTATATATAGATGGTCAAGATATTTATTCATTAGATGATGAGAACTTAGCAATATTCAGGAGAAGACAAGTAGGTTTAATATATCAATTTTACAATTTAATTCCAATATTAAATGTAGAAGAAAATATCTCATTACCATGTAATTTGGACGGAAAAGAAGTAGATAAAAACAAATTAGAAGAATTGTTAAAAACATTAAAATTAGAAAAAAGAAGAAAACACTTACCAAATGAATTGTCAGGTGGTCAACAACAAAGAGTATCTATAGGAAGAGCAATAATAAATAGTCCTGCAATAATGCTTGCAGATGAACCAACAGGAAATTTGGATAGTAAAGCTTCAGAAGAAATTATTTCACTACTTAGACTTTCTAATAAAAAATATAATCAAACAGTAATTGTAATAACACATGATGAAAAAATAGCTTTAGAGGCAGATAGAGTTATTACAATTGATGATGGAAAAATTGTTAAAGATGAAAAAAATCTTTAATTATAAATGTTCAAAAATTAAAATATGACTATCTCATAGCCAAAACATATTCTGGGTCTTCGTTGGGGGTCTTGGCTTTATTCGATAGTAATATTTGAATTTTTGAACTGCTTTATAAAGTTAATATAGGAGGATTTTTTAATGAAAAATATATTAAATAAATTTACAATTAGGAGTCTCAAGCTAAACATTAAGAGAACAATTGCGACTTGTATAGGAATAATACTATCAACAGCATTAATTTGTGCAGTAGCAGGAGTGTTTTCAAGTTTTCAACAAACACTAATACAACATGCAAAAGAATCAGATGGGGACTATCATACAATATTTTATGAAATTCCAAAAGATGAACAAAAATACATATTAGAAAATAGAAATGTAGAAAGTTCATTTATAACACAAGGAGTAGGATACTCAAAATTAGAAGGGAGTACTAATGATTATAAACCATATCTATATCTAATGGAATTTGATGAAACCGCATTAAATAATTTAGGCTTAAAACTAATAGAAGGAAGAATGCCAGAAAACTCAAATGAATTAGTAATTCCTCAGCATATTGAAGACAATGGAGGAGTTACATATAAAATTGGAGATAAAATAATCTTAGATGTAGGTAAAAGAATAGCAGAAGGGTATGAATTAAATCAGTATAACCCATATAATAATCCAAAAGATAGTGAGGAATCAGGTTATATAGAGGAACACCTAGAATCAATAGGAGAAACTAGAGAATTTACAATAGTAGGTATTGTAAAAAGACCAAATATGGAAATAGAAGATTATAGTGCACCTGGATATACAGTTATTACAAAATTGGATAAAATCAGAGATAATGCAAATATTGCTGTAAAATTTAAAAATATAAAAGAGGCATATAAAATAACAAGAGAAATTGCAGAAGATGAAACTCAAAAGTCAGACAACCCAGATCGCTGGACATCTAAATATAACTATAATGTAAATTCAGAACTATTAAGATGGTCAGGAGTTACAAGATCAGATGATACAATGACAATGTTTTATTCATTAGCTGGAATAGTAATAGGAATAATAGTTGTATCAAGTGTATTTGTAATAAGAAACAGTTTCGCAATTTCAATAACAGAAAAAATGAAGCAGTATGGAATGTTTGCAAGTATAGGAGCAACTAAAAAACAAATAAAGAAAAATGTATTGTTTGAAGGAATGATATTAGGGCTTATTTCAATACCAATAGGTGTCTTATGTGGTATTTTGGCAACATTTATATTAATCCAAATAACAACTGCTTTAGTTGGAAATATAGCGTTTTCAGAAGAAGTTAAATTTGTATTTAATATGCCGCTTCTAGCAATTATTATAAGTGTATTGCTTGGATTTGTGACTATATATTTATCTTGTATATTTTCAGCAAGAAAAGCAAGTAAAGTTTCTCCAATAGACGCAATAAGAAGTAATGAAGATATCAAAATCAAATCTAAAAAAATTAAATCTCCAAAGATTATAAAAAAAATATTTGGAGTTGGAGGAGAAATAGCATATAAAAATTTAAAAAGAAACAAGAAAAAATACAGAACAACAGTAATTTCACTTGTTGTAAGTATAACAGTATTCATTTCACTTACTACATTTATGAATTATGCATTTGATATGTCTGGAATTTATTACCAAGAAATGGATTACAATGTTAGTTTGAACGCATATTATGATGGAGCAACTAAAAAAGAAAATGATGTTAAGACTTATCAATATTTCCAAGATGTTGCTAAAAAATATAATCTTGAAGAATACAGAATTAACCGAACTGCAAATATATCGGCAGATATGTCAGACAAATTAACAGATGAATATAAAAATATGCATAGCGAAAGTGAAGAATTTGATTATAAATCTTTTTACTTTTATGTTGAATCAATAGGAGAAAAAGCGTATAAGGAATATGTAAAAGAAATTGGTGGAAAATATGAAGATTACAAGGATGGAATAATTTATTATGATAATTCCTTATTTAATGACAATGGTAATAAAATAGATGTAACAAATATAAAGAAAAATGATGAAATTATCGGTAAAATAGCAGATACAGATAAAACAATTAATTTAAAAATTTTGAAAGTTGCTGATAAACCACCAATGATATCTAATTCGTCTTCACCTTATGGTATGTTTATTGTAAGTGATGAATTGATGGATTCGATAGGAAACTTTTATTGTAATTCAATGAGAATAAATGCTAAAGATCCAGATAAATTATGTAAAGACATAAAAGAAGAAAAGGATAATTTAACTGATGAGGAAAAATTCACTTTATATATTACAAATTATAAAGAGCAAGCAGATGAAGAAAATAGGATGGTACTCCTTATTTCTATATTCCTTTATGGATTTATAGTTGTTATTACTCTAATAGGAGTTACAAATATTTTCAATACAATAACAACAAATATGAATTTAAGAAGCAAGGAGTTTGCAATGCTTAAATCTATAGGTATGACTAAAAAAGAATTTAATAAGATGATTAATTTGGAAAGTATATTTTATGGTGTTAAATCTTTAATTATAGGAATTGCACTAGGTTTAGGAATATCATACTGGATGTACAAAGTTGTTATAGGTGCAGATGTTACAAGTGATTTACCATTTTTATTCCCAACTGGACCTATCATAATCTCAGTTGCATTTATTGCTATAATTGTAGGAATTATTATGAAATATTCTTTGAATAAAATTAATAAACAAAATATAATTGAAACTATTAGAAATGATAACATATAATAATTTAATAATTTCTTAATAAATTCTCTATTTTTTATTAATAAAAATCTGTTATAATAGAAAGCGAAGGGGAGATAAAAGATGTACAATATTTTAGTAGTAGATGATGATAAAGAAATTGTAAAAGCAATCGAAATATATTTAGGAAAAGAAAATTATAAAATTTACAAAGCATATGATGGAGAAGAAGCTCTAAAACAAATAAATGAAAACAATATACATTTAGTAATTTTAGATATAATGATGCCAAACAAAGATGGGTTAGAAACATTGGAAGAAATAAGAAAAGATAAAAACATTCCAGTAATAATGTTATCTGCCAAATCAGAAGATATAGACAAAATAAATGGTTTAAATGTAGGCGCAGATGATTATGTAACAAAACCATTTAATCCAGTGGAATTAATTGCAAGAGTGAATGCTTTAATTAGAAGATATACAAAATTTGGTGCAATAGAAGAAATAGAAGAAAAACGAGAAATTATAAAAAGTGGAGAATTGATTATTGATGACGAACTAAAAAAAGTAATAGTAGAAGGTAAAGAAGTAAAATTAACTCCTACAGAATATAACATCTTAAAATTTTTAACAGACAACAAAGGAAAAGTATTCTCAATAGAAGAAATATATGGAAATGTATGGGATGGAGAGTGTTATGCGGCAGAAAATGTTATTGCTGTTCACATTAGGCATATAAGAGAAAAAATTGAAATAAACCCTAAAGAACCTAAATATTTGAAAGTAATTTGGGGAGTTGGATATAAAGTAGAAAATTTATAAAAATAGCAACAAATGTTGCTATTTTATTTTTTATGTTATACAATACATAAAAAAGGAGAAAGTTGTATGAAAAAGAAAATTTTAGTTATATCAATAATAAGTGTAGTAGTGCTAACAGCAATTGTAGCAGGATTAGTAATATATTTAAATTTGAAACACAAAGCAGAAATCAAATATGAAGTATATTTTGAATCTTCTGGAGGAAGTCAAATAGAAACCCAATATGTAAAATTAGACGAAAAAGTTCAGAAACCAGAAGAACCAACAAAGGTAGGTTTTATCTTTAAAGGCTGGTATCTAAATGATGAAATTTATAACTTTGATTTGCCAGTTAATAATAATTTAATACTAACTGCTAAGTGGGAATCAGATGGTACAACAACTATATATATTGTTGAATTTGACAGTAATGGAGGAACTCCTATAGAACCAATAGAAGTAAGTGAAGGAACAGCAATTACAGAACCTAAGCAACCTACTAAAGATAATTTTGTTTTTGCTGGTTGGTATTATGGAGAAATTAAATTTGACTTTTCATTTGTTATAAATGAAAACATTAAACTAGTTGCTAAATGGATAGATGCAAATGATAAACAAGCAATAGAAGAAAATCTTAAAAATCAAACAACAGGCTCAAATAATCAGCAAATAATAGAAAATAGTCAAAATAATCAAGTAAACATAGAAGAACTATATTCAAAATTATCTGGAAAATGGTATTTAGAAAATTCAGAACTTATATATTTAGAGACATATGGTGCAATACTTAGTGGTCAGATAAATTATTTTATAGGATGGAATAATATTGATCTTTTAGGAGATTTTACAAAATTTCCAACCTATTCTCTTCGCTCAAGTACAAATTTACAAGAGTTTGTACATATATTTAAATATAATATAACTGATAATAAATTATATATAAGTAAAGATGGAAAAAATTTAACTTTTTCAAGAGAAAAGACGGTCTTTGACACAAGCAAATATGATGTATATCTAGGAACTTGGTATTTACCTGGATATGGAGAGAATACAAAAGTAATTATTGAAAAAGAAAATGATAATTATTTTAGAATAACAGGATATAATTTTAATGTTGAAAAAGCTTGTTATGACGAAGGAAATAATTCATATCCACCAGCACAAATAGTTAGTGAATATTCAGAATATAATAAAAATGATTTATTCACTCAATATAATATTAGCTATAGCAATAGTGTTATTTTTATAGGCAATGGAGCAAATAAAAAAGAGTTTAGTAGAACTCCTAGTACAACAATTTATAAAGTTACGGGTATTTCATTAGAAGAAACAAGCAAAACAATGCAAAAAGGTGATACGGCATATATTACTGCAAATGTTCAACCCAATAATGCAACAAATAAATCTATAACTTGGAATTCTTCAAATACTAATGTTGCAAGGGTTGATAGCAATGGACAAATAATGGCATGTGGAGTTGGAACAACAAATATTATTGCAACAACAGTAGATGGAAATTATCAAGCAATGTGTGAACTAACAGTAACAGCAATTCCAGTAGAAGGAATTAGTTTAAATAAAACTTCAGTAAATATGAAGATTGGAAGTGTAGCTTATTTAGAAGCAAATATTCAACCTTTTGAAGCTAGTTCGGATGCAAATATAACTTGGGAAAGTTCTGATTCATCAGTAGCAACAGTCTCTCAACATGGAAATGTTTCTGGAATTAAAGAAGGACAAGCTACAATAACAGCAAAATGTGGCAGTTTAAGTGCAACATGTTTAGTTAATGTATCAAGAATAGAAGTAACAGGAATAACACTTCCAGCAAATTTAAATTTAAAATATGGGAAATCATCACAGTTGACAGCAGTAATATCTCCAGACAATGCAACAAATAAAAAGATAATTTGGTCATCAAGTGATACTAATATTGTACAAGTTGATGCAAATGGTAAAGTTACAGCACAAAATATAGGAAATGCAATTATAACTGCTCAAACAGAAGATGGAAATTTTAGAGCAAATTGTAATATAAATGTAAGTTATGAACCTATTTATATAAATGCATCAATAGGATATACTGTTTCAGTTTCTGGAGAAAGTATATTCAGAGGAATGGAAGGTTCTGTTTCATCAGTTAGCGGAGGAACTGGAAAATATACATATTATAAATTAAAACTTTATTATAACGGCACATTAATTGCAGAAAATACAGACACTACACTTAAATACTGTAGAGTACCAAATGATTCAAGTGGCGAATATAGACTAGAAGTAGTCGTTAGAGATACTGCTGGAAATGAAGGAACTACAACTAAAACAATTTCGTATAATACTAATTTCTGATATCTTAGTCAAGGAGGATTTATAAAAATCCTTCTTTTATTATATTTTAATAAAATTTTAATAAATTTTTTATTTTTTATTAATAAATATCTGTTATAATATAAAAAGAAATAAAATTAAGGCGAGGAGGATATATGAAAGAAAGTAAAATTTTAAAAATAATAAGTTATATAGCAATACCAATTTTAATAACTGCATTAGCATTATCAATATTTTCGATAGTAATGAAAGAAAATACATACTATAAAGAAGAAAAATACTTTTCATCAGATATGTTTGTATCTTCATATATGGAATATTTATCTGAAGAAATTTATAACTTAATACATGATCGAAACCTATATTATAGTGTGCAAGATGGAAATATAACACTATATTATACATCTGCTGAAAATAATTATTACAATGATATAAAAGATAGATACTTTTTAATTATATATAAAAATAAAGCGCTTACAAATGTAGAATTAACATCAGAAACAAATACTGTAGCAAGTGTAAAGGCATATATAGAAAAAAATACAAATACAAAAAAGGTAAATATTTTATTTGGCAATATAGAGTCAGAATCTAAAATAATTCAAGATGTGGGAATACGCTATCTAGATACTCTTAACGAAACATATTACACAGTAGAAATGAATGAACTAATAGAATATGTAAATACAACAGCAAAAGATTTTGAAATTTATAGTTCATATGTAGAAGAATTTAAAGAAAATTCAGAAGTAGCAGTAATGAATAGACTATCAGAGAAAATTTCTCCATTTCAAGAATATAGTTATTTTATAATACCTGTAAGTACAATATTGATCATATTAATTTTAGTCTATTTGATAATATCAATTGGTTACAAAAAGGGAGTAGAAGGCATAGCTTTAAACGATTTTGACAAATTGCCACTAGAAATTATAATTTTTGTAGCTATAATAATTGGATGCATACCATTTATACCATTAGAAGGAATTAATGAAGATTATAATGCAATTATATCTTTAATAGTAACAGGATGTTTAGTAATTTATGTATTATGTGCAATATTCTTAGATACATTTATTAAAAGGATAAAATCTAAAACATTATTAAAGAGTACAATTATTGGAAGAATTCTAATGTGGATGGCTACCTATATAGAAAAAGCTGGTAAAAAATTAAAATCAGCTTGGGAAACAATAACATATTCATCAAATTTAAAAACTAAAGTAATTGCATACAGTATAGTAATGGCTTCAATAGCAATATTTATTTTATTGGCATTTCATGATAGTGGCATGGCAGTGTTCTTAGAATTAGTATTATTAGGAGTAATATTATACAAAATACTTAAATTTTTAAAAAATTATTCTCAAGTAGAAAATAAGTTAAAAGAAATGTATGAAGGAAATAATTCAAACAAATTGGAAGAAACAAAATTCTTACCAGAGTTTAAAAATACAGTAAAATATTTGAATGATATTTCAAATGGATTTGAAAATGCAATACAGGATAGAATCAAAAGTGAAAGGCTAAAGGCAGAATTAATTACAAATGTTTCACATGATATAAAAACACCTTTAACCTCTATAATAAATTATGTGGATTTACTAAAACAGGAGAATATCAAAAACGAAAAAGCAAAAGAATATATAGAAATATTAGATAATAAATCACAAAGATTAAAAAAACTTACAGAAGATCTGGTTGAAGCGTCAAAAGTCTCTACAGGAAATATATCATTAAATTTAGAGAAAATAAATATCGTAGAATTAATAAAACAAGCTTCAGGTGAGTTTGAAGATAAATTCAAAAAAAGAAGATTAGAAATGATTATTAATTCAAAAGAAAATGAAATAAATATAATGGCAGATAGCAGATATATGTATAGAATTATAGAAAATTTATTTAGTAATATATCAAAATATGCATTAGAAGCTTCAAGAGTATATGTAGACATAAAAAATGGAAAAACAGAACCGACCCCAAATTGCGTAATTGAAATTAAAAATATTTCTAAAGATAGGCTAAATATATCAGCAGAAGAATTAATGCAAAGATTTGTAAGAGGAGATAGATCTAGAAACACAGAAGGTAGTGGATTAGGCATTTCAATAGCTCAAAATTTAACAGAATTACAAAATGGAAAATTCAATTTAAAGTTAGATGGGGACTTATTTAAGGTTGAATTAATATTTGAAACAATTTAACAAGGAAAATTTTATTCCGGGTCTGTTTTTTCCCTTTGGGAAATTTAAAGTCCGATCTTAAATTTCCTATAAGAGGTAAAATATGAAAAAATTAATAAAAATTTTAGCAATATTTGTAATATTAATAATAATAGTTATAATAGTAGTGACTTTAGCAAAGAAAAATGATAAAATAGTAATATGTATTGATGCTGGACATGGAGGAAATGATGTTGGAGCAACATCAAAAAATAGGTATGAAAAAGATGATAATTTGAAAGTGGCTAAACTTGTAAAACAATACTTAGAAAATGAAAATATAGATGTTGTTATGACAAGAGATTCTGATACAACAATTAGTCTACAAGAAAGATGTAAAATTGCAAATAAGAAAAAAGCTGATTTGTTTGTGTCAATACATAGGAATAGCTCAGAAGTTGGAAATGGTATAGAAATATGGACAAGTAGTAATAAAAAAGAAAAGGATGTTCAACTTGCAACTTCGATTTTAAATAAACTATCGAAAACAGAGATACAGGCTAATAGAGGGATAAAATATGGTACAATAAAAGGAGAAAACACAAATTATTATGTGTTAAATAATACAAAAATGCCAAGTTGCTTAATTGAATTAGGATTTATTACAGATAATCAGGATAATAATTTGTTTGATAAAAATATTAAGAATTATGCTAAAGCAATAGCAGATGGGATTATTGAAGAAATAAAAAATAATAATTATTAAAAAATGTTGACTTTTAAATAATATATGAGTATAATAATTATAGAAGACAAGAGTCCACAGAAAGTGGCGTGTCATTAAAGTTTTGTTTATAAAAAACGCATCTCTAACGGCCAAGCAGAGATGTGTTTTTTTGTTTGTCTAAATTTCTTACCGTAACAGTTAATGCTACAAATAAGGCAACTGCGACAACAGTTACTATTACAAGTTCAAACAGTAATATATATACAAGAAATAGATAAACCTGATTTAATAACATACGCATCACCTCCTAATTATGTAGGATAGTGGCACACCACATTTCTGCTTCTCTCATCTTCTTGAATATTATATAGTCATAATCAGAAAATGTCAACAATTTTCGAACATGTTTTTGAAAAAAAGGAGTAACATATGAGTAAAAAAAAGAAATTTAAAGTTTTAAAAATTACATTATTAATACTAGCAATTATAGTATTTGTAGGACTAATAGCATATTTATTTCCTGTGATGAAAAATTTGTCTACACATGAAGGTCAAGAAGCATTTAAGCAAAGAGTAGATGAGTCAGGATTATATGGATTTTTATCATTGTTAGGCTTACAAATAGCACAAATAATCTTAGTAGTATTACCTGGAGAACCTTTAGAAGTTTTGGCTGGTATGTGCTATGGAGCAGTTGGAGGAACAATATTTATATTATTTTCTGTTTTTATTACTACAACAATATTGTTTTGGCTAGTTAGAAAATATGGAAAAAGCTTTGTATATCATGCATTTGACCAAAAAAGAATAGATCGTATAGAAAAAAGTAAAGTATTTCAAAATCCAAAGAATTTAGAATATATATTTGCTGTATGCTTTGCAATAATTGGACCACCAAAGGATTTACTTGTATACATAGGTGGCTTGTTACCAGTTAAACCGCTACGATTTATAATGATTGCTACTTTTTGTAGATTTCCATCTATAATTTCTTCAACAATAGTTGGACAATATTTTTCAGAAGGAAATTGGAAAATAAGTTTTTTGATATATGGAATAACACTAATAATAACAATAGCTACACTATTAATAATAAAAATATTTGATAAAGAAAAAATAACAGAAAGAGCTTTAAATGAACTAAAATAGAACAAATTGACTTTTTATGTAAATTATGTTATATTATTTAGGTCAGCAGTATACAAAACATTTAATTAAGAGGGGGATAATCATAATGCCACGGACTGCAAAAAACGAACAAAGAGCTGTTGAATACGCAAAAAAGCATTTTGGAATTCAGGATATGCCTGAACTTATAATGCAATTAGGCATGATTTCTGAAGAGTCTAAAAAAATCTATATGGCAAAATGGGGACTGGATGGCGGAAGCTATTGCCCTAATTTTGCTCGACTTACTCAAAAAACAAAAGCTACCAATTCGGAATATCTCTACAGAAGGGCAGAAATTGAGCTTAGAAATCTTGTTATTTTTGTGCAAAAAGACATTCCTGATGAATTGTGCGAAAAACTTACAACTTTAATTAGCCTTATCTTTGATAAAAGGGAAGAAGGCGAACCTGCCAAAGTTATTGATGCAAAAGAACTTATTTGGGTAATAAATACAAAATTATCTGCCCAAGAAAGACAACTGATTTATAGAAAATTTGAACTGGCATCTGAAAAAGGTATTGTTGCAAGAGAACTTGCTAAAGAATTGGGATTAATGTCCCAAATGGAAATTTACAAATTGCAAAGTAAAATACTGCGAAAAATCAAAAAATATCAAGATAACTTTGTTGTGAAGAATTAAATGTTAAAACAGGCGCATAGAATTATGCGCTTGTTTTTTTGCTCAATTTTGCAAAATACAAAAAAGAGTGGTATAATAATTATGTTCATAAAAAATTCATAAATAAATAATATTATTAAATAGGGGAAAAATAGATGAAAATATTAATAGTAATAGATCAATATGATGGGGCAAATAATGGAACAACAATTTCAGCAAGAAGATTTGTAGAAAATCTACGAAAAAGAGGAAATGATGTTAGAGTAATAAGTACAGGAAAAGACGAAGACGGAAAATATACAGTAAATAAAATACACTTAACTCCAATAGTAAATTGGATAGTAAGTTCACAAGGAATGGTATTTGCAAAAGCAGATGAAGAAAAATTAAGAGAAGCTATAGCATGGGCAGATATAGTACATTTTTATATGCCATTCTTTTTATCAATAAAAGGAATGAAAATTGCAAAAGAATTGAATAAACCTATGACATCAGCATTTCATGTTCAACCAGAAAATATAACATATACAATAGGACTAGGTAAAAAAGAAGGAATAAATGATACAATTTACACAGTTTTTAAAGACACTTTTTTTAATGAATTTAATCACATACATTGCCCAAGTAATTTTATAGCAAATGAATTGAAAAAACATGGATATACTGCAAAATTGCATGTCATATCAAACGGAATAGAAGCAGATTGGAAATATATGAAGTCAGAAAAACCTGATAATTTAAAAGATAAAATAGTAATAACTATGGTTGGAAGATTATCAGGAGAAAAAAGACAAGATGTACTTATAGATGCTGTTAAGCAAGCAAAATATGCAGATAAAATACAGCTAATATTTGCAGGAAAAGGTCCAAAGAGAAATCATTATATGAAACTTGGAGAACAATTGACAAATAAACCAATTTTTGAATTTTGTAACAAAGAAAAGTTACAGAATATATTATCATATACAGATTTATATGTGCACACATCAGATGCAGAGATAGAAGCGATTTCTTGTATAGAAGCAATTGCAACTGGGCTTGTACCAATAATTGCTAAAAGTGACAAATCTGCAACAAGTCAATTTGCATTAGATGAAAGAAGTACATTTGAGGCAGGAAATAGTAAAGAATTAGCAGAAAAAATCAATTATTGGTTAGATAATACAGAAGAACGAAAAAATATGGAAAAAGAATATGCAAAAAACGCAGAAAAATATAGAATTGAAAAAAGTATGGAACAAATAGAAAAAATGTTCAAAGAAGAGATAGAAGAAAAAAGTAGTAAATAAGGGGAGATAAATGAAACAAATTGAATATGAAAATCTTAATTTAAAGAGTGATGAACAAGAATGTCATATGTGGGAACCTTTAGATTTTGAAATAAAAGATGATTATAAATATATAATTGATAATAAAATATTAAATTGTTTTTCTGATTTATTATTTATAATAATTACACCAATTTTATGGATATTAAACAGAGTTTTATTTGGATTTGATGTTGAAGGGGTAGATAATTTACGAAAAGTGTCAGGAGGAAAGGTAACGATTTCTAATCATGTACATCCAATGGATTGTACAATGAATGGTTTGATCAACTTTCCAGAAAGAACTTATTTTCCTACGCTTGCAACAAATTTTAAAATACCATTTATAAGACATTTAATAAGAGTGTTATATGCTATACCAATACCTAAAAAAACAGCACAAATAGAAAAATTTTTTGAACAGATAAAGAAAGCTTTAGCAGAAGGTAAAACAATACACATGTATCCAGAAGCGGCACTTTGGCCTTATTATGAAAAAATAAGACCCTTTAAAAAAGGAGCATTTAAAATGGCTGCAGAAGCTGGATGCCCAATTGTGCCTATTTTGTATACATTTGAGGAACCAGATGGAATATTTGCATTATATAAAAAGAAAAAATGTATACATGCAAAAGTTTTAGAACCTGTTTATCCAAATTTAAATTTGAGTAAAAATGAAATTGCCGAAGACTTGCAAAGAAGGGTCATGGAAGAATATAATAAATATTGTAATTAGTACTTGTCAAATAAAGACAAATATAGTATAATATAACATATTAATTTAATTGCGTTCTAAAAAGAAAAACAATAGTAGTTTATAGTTACAAATAAAAGAGAGATAGTGGAGGGTGAAAACTATCAGAATATAAAATTACGAAATACAATTCTTATAGTAATTAACGTTAGCAACGAATAGCTATAATAAGGCAACAATAACTGCATATAAATTTTAATGTAGTAGTTAGTTGTAAATAAAGGTGGTACCACGAGTCAAATCGTCCTTTAAGTAGGACAATTTGGCTTTTTTTGATAAGTAGTAATAATAGGAGGTAAAAAATGACACTAGTAGAAGATTTAAAATGGAGAGGACTAATAAAAGATATATCAAGTCCAGAATTAGAAGAAAAATTGAATAAAGGTGGAATGAGTTTCTATATAGGAACAGATCCAACAGCAGATAGTTTACATGTAGGACATTTATCAAGTTTCTTAATTTCAAAAAGATTAAAAGAAGCGGGACATCATCCTATCTTATTAGTAGGTGGAGGAACAGGAATGATAGGTGACCCAAGACCTACAACTGAAAGAGCAATGATAAGTAAAGAACAAGTTCAACACAATTTTGATTGCTTGAAAAAACAAGTAGAAGAAATGTTTGGATTTGAAGTAGTAAACAATAATGATTGGTATAAAGATGTTAATATGATAGACTTCTTAAGAGATTATGGAAAATACTTTAATGTAAATTATATGATAGATAAAGACATAATAAGGAGAAGACTAGAAACAGGAATAACATATACAGAATTTTCATATATGATATTACAAGCTATAGACTTTAAATATTTACATGAACATAAAAATGTAGATTTGCAATGTGCAGGTTCTGATCAATGGGGAAACATAACAGCAGGAATAGATTTAATAAGAAAATCTACAGGTGATGAAGTATATGGATTCACAATGCCACTTGTTACAGATTCACAAGGCAAAAAATTCGGAAAGAGTGAAGGAAATGCTTTATGGTTAGATAAAAATAAAACATCAAGTTATAAGTTATATCAATTCTTTGTAAATGTAGAAGATTCAATGGTAATAGACTATTTAAAAATATATACTTTCTTATCTAAAGAAGAAATAGAAGAATATGAAAGAAAAAATAATGAACATCCAGAATTAAGAGAAGCACATAAAGCTTTAGCAAGAGAAATAATAACATTTTTACACGGAAAAGAAGAATATGAAAGAGCAGAAAAATTAGCAGAGAGTTTATTTAATAATCAATTTAAAGATTTAACAAAACAAGATATTAGTGACTTATTTGATGAGCAAGACATAAAAGAGGTAGAAAGTAATATTTCAGTAATAGATTTAATAGTTAATCTAGGAGCCGCTTCTAGTAAAAGAGAAGCAAGAGAGTTTATTACAAATGGTGCAGTATCAATAAATGGAGAAAAAATAACAGATACAGCTTTAACAATAACAGATAATATGTTCATAGACAATACATATATAATAGTAAAAAGAGGAAAGAAAAATTACTATGTAGGTAGAAAAAAATAATTTATTTTACCATATTGAAATCAAATGATAATAAAGGAGAGTCAAAATGGAGAAAGCAGTATTAGTTTTAGAAGGTGGAGCGATGCGAAGCCTTTATACATCTGGAGTACTTGATGTATTAATGGATAACAATATAGAAATAGAATGTACTGTAGGAGTTTCTGCAGGAGCGTTAACAGGTTCAAATTATGTATCTAAACAACGAGGCAGAACTGCAAATATAAATATAGAATATTGTAATGATCCCAAATATATTGGAGTAAAAGCAATAAAAAATAATAAAGGACTAGTAGGCTTTGATTACCTATTTGGAGAAATATCACAATACAAAGTACCATTTGATGAAAAAACTTTTAATGAATCCAAACAAAAATTCTTTGTGGGAGCTACTAATTGTTTAACAGGTAAAACAGAATTTTTTGAAAAAGGACAAGTTGATATTTATAAAATATTGCAAGCATCATCTAGTATGCCAATTGTATCAAATATTGTAGAAATACAAGGAAATCCATATTTAGATGGTGCAATAGAGTGTAACATTCCAATTGAATGGGCAATGCAACAAGGATATAATAAAATTGTAGTAGTGTTAACTAGGGACAAAGATTACAAAAAAGAAGAATTATCAAATAATATGAGAAAAATATATGGTATAAGATATAAAAAATATCCAGAACTCGTAAAAACAATATGCAATAAACCAGCAAAATACAACAAAACAGTGGAAGAAATAAACAAGTTAGAAAAAGAAGGAAAAATTTTTGTAATTCGTCCTCAAAAACCAATAGAAGTGTCAAGGCTTGAAAAAGATAAAGAAAAGCTACAAGAATTATATAAACAAGGTTTAACAGAAATAAATGAGCAACTAGATAACCTAAAGAAATATTTAGCAGATTGAGAACATTTTTCTCAATCTTTTTTTCTTGTAACTATTTATTTTTTTCGCAAATTATGGTATCATATTTATGTTAAAAAAGAGAGGTGATAAAAATGGGTGAAGAACCGAGAGAAAATCCAAAGCTGAGAATGTATAAGAATATTATTCAAGAAAATGAAGAAGGCTCTTCATTCATTTTTTGATGTATTAATGTTCTTATCCATTTCTAAAAATAAATAGGGGGAAAAGAAATGGAAATAGAAGAAATAAAAAAATTAGTAGAAAACAAAAGATTTACTGAATTAAAAAGTAAATTGGCAGAAATGAATAGTGCGGACATATCAGAAATATTAGATGAATTAGAAGATAAAGAGAGTGTAATTATAGTATTTAGGCTATTAACAAAAGAAAAAGCAGGTATAACATTTTCTCATATGGAATCAGACATGAGAGAAAAATTAATTAGTGACTTAACTGATAAAGAGTTAAAAAATGTGTTAGATGAATTATTTATGGATGATACAGTTGACCTAATAGAAGAAATGCCATCAAATGTTGTACCTAAAATTTTAAAAGCAATTCCAAAAGAAGATAGAAAAGTAGTAAATGAGTTATTAAAATATCCAGACGATAGTGCTGGAAGTATAATGACAACAGAGTTTATAGATTTAAAAGAACATATGTCTGTAGAAGAAGCATTAAAAAGAATTAGAAAAATAGGACTAGATTCAGAAACAATCTATACATGTTATGTATTAAATGATGAGAGAATTTTAAAAGGTATCATAAACATTAAAGAAATACTGCTAAGTAGTAAAGAAACAAAAATAGGGTCTTTAATGGAGACAAATATAATATCAGTAAATACTTTAGAAGATCAAGAAGAAGTTGCTAAGAAATTTGATAAATACGATTATTTTGCATTACCAGTAGTTGACTACGAAAATAGATTAGTAGGAATAGTAACAGTAGACGATGCTATTAATGTATTACAAGATGAGGTAGCAGAAGACTTTGAAAAAATGGCTGCTATTACTCCAAATGAAGATGGATATTTTGAAACTTCTGTATTTAAACATGCAAGAAATAGAATAGTATGGTTATTAGTATTAATGCTATCTGCAGCATTTACAGGAGGCATTATAGAACAATATGAAGAGGCATTTGCTGCAGTTCCACTTTTGGTATCATTTATTCCTATGATAATGGGAACAGGAGGCAATTGTGGTTCACAGAGTTCAACATTAATTATTCGTGGTCTTGCAACAGATGAAATAAAAATTAAAGATATATTTAGAGCTCTTTGGAAGGAAATAAGAGTATCTATATTAGTTGGTATTACATTAGCAGTAGTAAATGGTATAAGAATAATAATTCAATATCAAAATGTACAACTTGCAATAGTATTAGGAATAACTTTAATTGCAACAGTAACTATATCAAAAATACTAGGCTGCTTATTGCCAATGATTGCTAAAAAGTTAAAATTAGATCCAGCAATAATGGCTGCACCATTAATAACAACATTGGTTGATGTATGTTCAATATTAGTATATTTCCAAATTGCAACTACAATTATGGGACTTTAGGATAAGAGGTGACACAGATGGAAATAGAAGAAATGATAGAAAATTTAATAAAAGAAAAAAAGTACACAGAATTAAAAGCTCAATTAAAAGAAATGAAAAGTGCAGATGTTTCAGCAGTATTAGATACTTTAAATAAAGAAGAAGCTGTTATTGTGTTTAGATTATTATCAAAAGAAAAGGCAGGAATGACTTTTTCTTATATGGAAACAGACATGAGGGAAAAGTTAATTCAAAACTTAACAGATGCAGAATTAAAAAATATATTAGATGAGTTGTTCATGGATGATACAGTAGATCTAATAGAAGAAATGCCTTCTAATGCTGTAACAAGAATTTTAAAGTCCGTAAACAGAAATGATAGAAAAATAATAAATGAATTACTAAAATATCCAGATGATAGTGCTGGAAGTATAATGACCACAGAGTTTATAGACTTTAAGGAAAATATGACAATAGAGCAAGCCTTAGAAAGAATACGTAAAATAGGAACGGATTCAGAAACAATTTATACTTGCTATGTATTAGATAAAAATAGAGTATTACAGGGAATTGTAAGTATTAAAGAACTATTATTAGCAAAAGAAGACAGTTTAATTTCAGATATAATGGAAACAAACATAATATCAGTAAATACTTTAGAAGACCAAGAAGAAGTTGCCAAAAAGTTTGACAAATATGATTTATATGCATTACCAGTAGTTGATAATGAAAATAGACTCGTAGGAATAGTAACAGTAGATGATGCTATTAATGTATTACAAGATGAAGTAGAAGAAGACTTTGAAAAAATGGCTGCTATGCAACCTACCGAAGATGGATATTTTGAAACATCAGTGTTTAAACATGCTAAAAACAGAATTGTTTGGTTATTAGTTTTAATGCTTTCTTCTGCAATAACTGGAGGAATTATAACAAATTATGAAAATGCATTTGCTGCAATTCCCATTTTAGTAGCGTTTATTCCTATGATAATGGACACAGGTGGAAACTGTGGGTCACAAAGTTCAACATTAATTATTCGTGGTCTTGCCACAGATGAATTAGAATTAAAAGATGTATTCAAGATTTTTTGGAAAGAAATTAGAATCGCTGTAGTTGTAGGAATAACATTAACTATTGTAAATGGTTTGAGAATTTTTGTACAATACAAAAATCTACAGCTTGCAATTACAGTTGGATTAAGTATAACAGTTACAGTTATATTATCAAAATCAATAGGATGCTTATTGCCATTGCTTGCTAAAAAATTAAAATTAGATCCAGCAATAATGGCCGCACCACTTATTACAACAATAGTTGACATTCTTTCAATATTAGTATATTTCCAAATTGCAACAGCAATAATGGGACTTTAAATGTGAATTTTTTGTGAAATTAGCACTCTTTTATTGACATTGCTAAAATAAAGATATATAATATGCAATGTTAAAGGAGAGTGTTTTTATTATGGGAACAAAACAATTCAAAGCAGAATCTAAAAGATTATTAGATTTAATGATTAATTCAATTTATACAAATAAAGAAATATTTTTAAGAGAACTAATTTCTAATGCAAGTGATGCATTGGACAAACTACATTATCGTTCATTAACAGACAAAGACATTTCTATAGATCTTTTAAATTTGGAAATAAAGATAGAAATTGATAAAACTAATAGGCAAATTGTAATAAAAGATAATGGATGTGGAATGACAGAAAAAGAATTAGAAAGCAATCTGGGAACAATTGCTAAGAGTGGATCATTAGCATTTAAAGAAGCTAATGAGAAAAAAGAAGATATTGATATAATAGGCCAATTTGGTGTTGGATTTTATTCAGCATTTATGGTAAGTGACAAAGTAACAGTTGAAAGTAAAGCAATAAATAATGAACAAGCATATAAATGGGAATCTAAAGGTGCAGAAGGATATACAATAGAGCCATGTGATAAAAAAGAAGTAGGCACAACAATTACACTACACATAAAAGAAGACAGTGAAGAAGAAAAATACAGTGAATTTTTAGATGAGTATAAAATACAAGAATTAATTAAAAAATATTCAGATTATATAAGATATCCTATCAAGATGGACTTAGAGCACAGCCATAAAAAAGAAGGAACAGAAAATGAATATGAAAAAGTAATTGAAACTGAAACAATAAATAGTATGATTCCTATTTGGAAAAGAGAAAAAAGTAAAGTAAAAAAAGAAGAATATAATAATTTTTATACAGAAAAATTTAATGACTTTTTACAACCTTTAAAAGTAATACATTCATCAGTAGAAGGACAATTTAGTTATAATGCATTATTATACATTCCTGGACATTTACCTTATGATTACTATGCTCAAGATTATGAAAAAGGTCTACAATTATATTCTAATGGTGTACTAATAATGAATAAATGTAGTGAACTTTTACCTGATTATTTTGGATTTATAAAAGGATTAGTAGATAGTCCAGACTTATCATTGAATATTTCAAGAGAAATGTTACAACATGATAGACAGTTAAGAGTTATAGCTAAAAATCTTGAAAACAAAATCAGAACAGAATTACAGAACATGCTAAAAAATGATAGAGAAGGATATGAAAAATTCTTTAACATATTTGGAATGCAACTAAAATATGGAACATATAACAACTATGGAGCTGATAAAGATAAATTAAAAGATCTGCTTATGTTTTATTCTTCGACAGAAAAGAAACTTGTTACATTTAGTGAATATATTTCAAGAATGAAAGAAGGACAAGATACTATTTATTATGCATGTGGCGAATCTATAGATAAAATAGATTTGTTACCACAAGTTGATTCTGTAAAAGATAAAGGATATGAAATTTTATATTTAGATGCAAGTGTTGACGAATTTATAATGCAAGTATTACAAGAATATGAAGGAAAGAAATTTGCAAATGTATGCGCTGACAGTATAGATTTGGAAACAACTGAAGAAAAAGAAGAACTAAAAAAAGTTAATGAAGAAAATAAATCATTGTTTGATGTAATGAAAGAAGCAATTGGTGAGGAAGTACAAGGTATAAGGTTTACACATAAATTAAAAAATCACCCTGTATGTTTGACAAGTGAAGGGGCACTTTCTGTAAAGATGGAAAAAGTTATAAATGCGATGCCAAATGAAGAAGGAGTTAAAGCACAAACAATATTAGAGATAAATGAAACACACCCTATTGTAGAAAAATTAAAGTCATTATATGATAACAACAAAGATGAATTAAAAGAATATACAAAAATTCTTTATGCACAAGCAAGACTTATTGAAGGATTACCAATAGAGAATCCTACAGAAATAAGTAATCTAGTTTGTAAAATGATATCAAAATAAATATAATAAATTAGGCCGTGAGACAATTTGTCCCACGGCTCTTTTTACCACTTAAAGATTTATTTCCCACCATATCTTTCCTAAGAGAAAAGAAAGAAAACTAATTATGACAAAGAAAATTGTCGATGCAACGATAAACAAGGATAAAGTTTGACATTCGGGTAGTACAAGCTCAAGAGATAAAAATCCTGCATAAAGTGCTCCTATAAAACTAAGAAGTAGAGCAATGCGAATGTATTTACCGCTGTCTTTATATGCCCAGAACTTATACATAAATTTGATGGAAAGGATCACACAAAATAGTAGTACAGCTAAGCACAATTTCGTTTCAGGTAACATGACTTTTCCTCCTAAATTTTCTGTTGTATCTATATAAGCACCTTTTGGTGGTAAAAAAATTACAATAGGTAAATACCTATTATTACTATATTTTACCAAAAAAGCGAGTTAAAGTCAAATTCAAAAAAATCATAACAAAAATTAAACATCAACATAAAATATAATATGATAATTAACATTGGAGGGATATACATGAAAAAAATACTAGAAGTAAAAGATATTTGCAAAACCTATCAAGCTAAAAATGGAGAAATCGAAGCACTAAAAAATATAAATTTTGATGTAAAAGAAGGAGAGTATATTAGCATAATAGGTCCAAGTGGATGCGGTAAATCGACACTATTATCAATAATTTCAGGCCTAGAAAGCAAAACATCTGGTGAAGTATACATAGATGGAAAAATAGGATATATGCTTCAAAAAGATAATTTGCTAGAATGGAGAACTATATATAATAATGTTCTATTAGGACTTGAAATACAAAAAAATATTACTCCAGAAAATAAAGAATATGTACTAGAACTATTAAAAAAATATGGTTTATATGAATTTAAAGATAAATATCCAATGCAATTGTCAGGAGGGATGAGGCAAAGAGTTGCACTAATTAGAACACTTGCAATAAGGCCTAACATTTTATTATTAGATGAAGCTTTTTCAGCATTAGACTATCAAACAAGATTAATGGTAACAGAAGACATTTATAAAATACTAAAAAATGAAAATATTACGGCTTTAATGGTAACACATGATATTTCAGAAGGTAGATTCCAAAGTAGACAGCAATTGGAATTTGCACAACAAAATATTTAATACAAGAAAAGTTTTGACAAAATTAACATAATGTAGTATAATCATAAGTAATGTACCCAGTATACACTCCGATTCAACTTTGAAGAACAACATAGAAAGCACAAATGTGCGCAAGGAGGAAAAGAATATGTACGAAAAAATGATGGAAAAGGTTATGAGTGAGAACGTTACCCTGAAGGACTGGAGTGAGTTCCGGACCTACATGGAAAACCTGCCGCCGGTTTTCGATTTCAAAAGGTTTCTCGCAGGCGAAAAACCTTCGGAAGAGACAAAGCAGGCCATGACCAAGCAGCGTAGCGACCTCGTGAAGGCTGCCCACTATGTTGCAAGCAAGTTGTCTGAAGAAGACATTGCCCAGGACATTGTGCTGGTGCTGGCATACGAAGAAATCCACCATCCCGAAATGTTTTCGTAAGCACACATTATAAATCCCAATACTAGGTTCCATCAGCCGAAAAGTTGGGTTAGCCACTCCACATAGGAGTGGCTATTATATTACCAAAAATACAAGTACCACAAATAAGGCAATAGTGATAAAAGTTACTATTAAAAAGTTAGCAAAAAATGTTCAGATTATTCTTATTAAATATCTCAAAAATTTAATAAAATAAATAAGTAAAAAGTGTCCATTTATTTGATAAAAAATTTTGGAAAAAGGCCATATTTAGAATATGAAAAGGTATGTGAGTTAATTTCATATCTTTTTTTGTGTTTAGTTAGTGATTTTATGTGATAAAAATATAGTGTTTAACTTTTACAATACACCCCTTCACATCAACAATTTATATGTGAATAATAAAATTTTTAAAACATATAAATTAAATAAGCAAATTAAAATGAGCAGGAGGAAACTATGAACGAATCATTTAAAATTAACGTATATTTTGATGAAAAGGGTGAAGAATTAGAAAGTTTAATAGAACGTCTATTAATTGATATATTAGAGAAAAAATAACAGATTGTTTTTATCAATCAGGGAAAGGTAGAATAATGCTTGAGCAAATAGAAAAAACAATGTACAAGGTAGCAATTTATATAAGGTTATCTAAAGAAGATGTAGATAGAGGATATGATGAAAGTGAAAGTATAAAAAATCAGAGGACATTATTAACAGAATATGTACAAAAATTAGGGTGGGGTTATGAACTTATAGATATTTATATTGACCAAGGTTATACAGGAACAAACTTTAATAGACCAGATTTTCAGAGAATGATTAGGGATATTGAAAATGGAAAAGTAAATATGGTTATAACAAAAGATTTATCTCGTTTAGGCCGTGATTACATAGAAACTGGAGAGTATGTCGAAAAATGGTTTCCTGAAAACAATGTTAGATACGTTTCAGTAACAGATGGAATAGATACTTTTGAAACAGCAAATGGTAACAATGATATTGCACCGTTTAAATCAATATTAAATGATATGTATTCTAAAGATTTGTCGAAAAAAATTAGGACAGCTTTACATACTATGCAAAAACAAGGAAAGTGGGTAGGAGGAAAAACTGCAATAGGCTATATGAAAGACCCAAATGATAAAAACAAGCTAATAATTTGTGATCCAGAAGCTGAAATAGTAAAGACTATTTTTAATATGGCACTAGTTGGAAATCAAGTGGGTACTATAAGAGATTATCTGAATAACAATAATATTCCTACAGCAAATCAATCAAGATATAATAAAGATTCATTTTGGGAAAATAAAACAATAAAAAATATATTAAGAAATAAAGTGTACATAGGAACAACAGAACAAAATAAAAGGAGCAGAGTCAGCTATAAAAATAGAAAACTTCGACCTAATCCAAAGGAACAATGGAATGTGGTTGAAAATACACACCCACCTATAATAGATAAAAGGGTTTTTGATATAGTGCAAAAAATGGTAATAGTACAAAACTATAATAGAAACGAAAAGAAAAATACATTTTTATTAGATGGATTACTTTTTTGCTATGAATGTCATC
>CAMEJH010000008.1 GCA_945919455.1 uncultured Clostridium sp.
AGATTATTTAAAAAGTTACTTTTTTTCTTCTTTTGCTTTTGTTGGAATCTTAATTACTACTTCTGTACCTTTTCCAACTTCACTTTTAATATCTATACTTCCACTATTTCTATCTAATAAATCTTTAGCAATTGAAAGTCCTAAACCTGTTCCTCCCATTTCTCTACTGCGAGCCTTATCTACTCTATAGAACCTTTCAAATATTCTTCCTAAATCTTCTTCTGGTATTCCTATTCCATTGTCAAATATCTTTATATAAGCATCATTATATACAAATCCTACATATATTTTTATTTCACCATTATCTTTTGTATATTTTATACTATTTGTCAATATATTTAGTACTACTCTCTCAATATCGTCTTTATCAGCATATACAGGTGGTACATCTGCTGTTACAAAACACTTTACTTCATGGTTTTTCTTTTTAATTTCTATTGCTAGCTTGTCCTGACATTTTTTTACTAATTCGCCTAAATCGAATAACTCTTTTTGTGCTACATCTCTATTACTATCATTTTTAGATAAAGTAAGTAAGTCAGTTACAAGTTTGGCCATTCTTCTTGCTTCTGATGCAATTACACTTAAGAATTTACTTTGTGTTTCTTTGTCATATTCTTCTTCTAATAATGTATCAGCATATCCCATTATTGAAGTTATTGGTGTTTTTAGTTCATGCGATACATCTGCAATAAATTCTTTTCTCATGTTATCCAGTTTTACATGTTCTGTTATATCCTGTATCACAACAATTACACCAACTGTCCTATCATTTTCTTTTTTAAATGGTGCAAAATATGCATTTACAAATCTATCTTCTATTTGAAATCTTTCTTCTGTTTTAGTCCAATTCTCAAGATATATTATTTTTTCTAGGTTTATGTTTAAATGGAATTTTTCAAATATGTCTTCAAAAGTTTTATGATTAGGTTGTACATTCAATAACTTCTGTGCTGCAGGATTTATTAATATTATTTTTCCATCTCTATCAAATGCTATAATTCCATCTGTCATATGTAGAAAAATACTATTGTTTATATCTAAATCATCATTTGTTACTCCTGCACCTTTTATTAATCTAGTTCTTGGAAACATTATTTTTTGTTTTAAATATTTTTTTATTAAAATTATGCTAACTATTAGAACAGCTATGTCTATCACTATTACTAATATTGCCATTTGAAGTTCTCCTAGCATTTTTTATCACCTTTTAATACCTTTTTTATTTCTTTATATATTTTTTGTTGTACATTTCTTACTGACTTAGTTAAAGCTTTTTCTCCCATTTTTTTCATTAATTCAGGAGTTTCAATTATTCTTTTTATTTCTTCATTTAAGTTATCTGTAGTTAGTTCATCATTTAGAATTATTTTTGCAGCTCCTACATCTTCTAATACTTTTGCATTATATAATTGATGATTTTGGCTTACATTTGGTAATGGGACTAATATTGATGGTTTTCCTAAATTCGAAATTTCTGTAATTGTCATTGCTCCACTTCGTGCAACTATTATATTTGATATATTCATTATTTCTTCCATATTATATATATATGGTAAAATCTTAGCATTTTTTATGTTATTTATATTTATTTCTTTCTTTGATAATTCACATTTTATTATATCAAATTGTTTTGGACCAGTTGCCCATATTATTTGATAATTTATATTTAATTTGTTTTCTATTATACCAATTATTGCTTCATTTATTTTCTGGGCACCTTGACTTCCGCCAAATATTAATACTATTGGTTTATCATCATTTAATTCTAAAGTTTTTAGTATCTTCTCTTTTTCTTCTTTTGTATAATCTCTTTTTTCTATTTTTACAGGAGTACCTGTAAATACAATATTTTTAGCATTTGGAATTCTTTTTCTAGCTTCTTCAAATGAAATTAATACAGTATCTACTTTTTTTGATAGCATTTTTGTAGCCTTTCCTGGAAAAGCATTGCTTTCATGTAATATTACAGGTATCTTTTCTTTTTTGGCTGCCCAAACAACAGGTCCACAAATATATCCCCCAGCTCCAACTATTATATCAGGTTTAAATTCTTGTATTATTTTTCTTGCTTTTCCTGTTGCTTTTAGAGTTGTATACATCTTTTTAAAATTAGATATTGATATTTGTTTACTTAATCCATATGCCTCTATTGTTTTTAATTCATAACCAGCTCTTGGTACTAAATCATTTTCTAAACCTCTTTTAGTACCAATAAACATTATTTTAGAATCCTTTTCTTCTTCTTTTATTTTATTTGCAATTGCAATACCTGGATTTATATGTCCAGCTGTTCCAGCTGCTGCTATTATAACTTTCATTACATTATCCTTTCTAAACTTTTTATTGTTTTGAGCTAGCTCTTGATATACTCAGTAACACACCTACCTCACATAATAAAATAAATAAAGCTGTTCCTCCATAACTAAAGAATGGTAATTGCATTCCTGTTGCTGGTACTGATGATGTTACAACTGCTACATTTATAATTGCTTGTATTCCAACTAATGTAGTTATTCCTATTGCAACTAAACTTCCAAACATATCTGGAGCTTTCATTGCTATTAAAATTCCTCTCCAAATAAATATTGCAAACAATACAAATACTAGTAAGCATCCAGCAAAACCAAGCTCTTCTGCAAGAACTGAAAATATAAAATCATTATGTGGCTCTGGTAAGTATAAATATTTTTGCCTACTATCACCTAAACCCGTTCCAAATAGTCCTCCTGAGCCTATAGCATATAAACTTTGTATAACTTGCCATCCATCGCCTGTTGCATTTTTCCAAGGATCCATAAAAGTTGTAATTCTTGTTACTATATATTGAAATTTTTCTTGAAATTTTTCATTTACGAAAAATAAAATTGTAGCAATTGATCCTATTCCTCCTGCAGCAACTATTCCACTTAATAAAAACTGCCAAAACTTGCATCCAGCAACAATCATCATAACACAGCATGTTATTATTATTACAATTGATGTACTTAAATGTGGCTCTAAAATTAGGAGAGCTATTATAGGTACTAAACAAATAGCATGTTTTACTAGCCCTTTAATAAAACTTCCTAATTCATTTCTGTTTTTCACTAATATTCCAGCATAAAAAACAATCATTAAAAATTTTACAATTTCTGAAGGCTGAAATGATAAGGTTGAAGTTATATATATCCATCTTTTTGCACCTTTACTTTCAGTACCAACAATCAATACCGCAACTAGTAAAAGTACAGATATCCACCAAGCATGTTTATAAAACTTTTGATATATTCTATAATCTATTTTTGATACTATGTACATTCCAAATAATCCAAGTACAGCAAATACTAGTTGTCTTAAAAAAAAGTGATAACTATTACCATACTTTTGCAAAGAAGTTGGTGAACTTGCTGACAAAACCATTACTAGACCAATTGATAATAACAATAATACTGTTATTACCAATGTAAAGTCTACTGGATTATTTAAAAAACTAGAAAAACCTTTTATTTTTCTCTTTTCTGCCATTTTATTTTCCTTTCTCTAATGTTTTATTCTTTTGTTTATTATATAATTTGTAATCCTACTATACATACTATTAATGTTATTACACTAAATACCATTACTACTTTATTTTCTCTCCAACCAGATAATTCAAAATGATGATGTATTGGTGCCATTTTAAATACTCTTTTTCCGGTTTTCTTAAAGCAAGCTACTTGAATTATTACTGAAATTGTTTCTATTACAGGTATTAATGCAATTACAATTAAAATTAGTGGCATTTTTAGATATAGAGCTATTCCTGAAATGACTCCTCCTAAAAATAATGATCCAGTATCTCCCATAAATGCTTTTGCAGGGTAAATATTAAACATTAAAAATCCTAAAACAGCTCCTATAACAATTGCACCAAAAACAACTATCTCTTTTACTCCAAATATTGTTGCAATAACAGTTAAACATGTAATTATTATTGTACAAACACTTGAAGATAAACCATCAATTCCATCTGTTAGATTGACTGCATTTGTTGTTGCTAATATTACCAATATTGCAAATGGTATATATGCATATATAGGAATATTTATATATTCTTTCATTATTGGTATATATGTTTCTGTTCCTAAGTTTAGACCTTTAACTAAATATAATACAAATATAACTGATATTAGTAGTAATCCTAACATCTTTAGGCTTGGTTTTAAACCCTTTGTATTTTTTAAAACTAGCTTTTTAAAATCATCTACAAAGCCAATTATTCCAAATCCCATTGTTAGTCCTAATATTGGTAATAAGCTTTGTGCTAATTCTGCATCTTTTGCCTTATAATAAACATATGCAGCAATTGTTACAATTATTATTCCTAACATTATAATTATTCCGCCCATTGTTGGTGTTCCTTGTTTTTTTAAATGAGATTCTGGGCCATCATCTCTTTCTATTTGTCCTACTTTAAATTTTCTTAATATTGGTATTACTATTGCTCCTAAAACTACAGTTATTGCAAACGATAGTAATAATAATTTTGTTTGAAAATCCAATTTAATCAACCTTTCTTCTGTTAAATTAATCTATTATTTCATTTACTATAATTCTTTCATCATATGGAAGTTTCTCTCCATTTATTTCTTGATATGGCTCATGTCCTTTTCCTGCAAGAACTATTATGTCTAATTTTGTAGCCATTGCTATTGCTTCTTTTATTGCTTCTGTTCTATCAACTACTACTTTATAATTTCCTTTTGTCTTTTTTATTCCTTCTTCAATCTCTCTTACAATAGTTTCTGGATCTTCTGTACGTGGATTATCAGATGTTATAAATGTAAAATCTGCTATCCTTCCAGATATTTCTCCCATTATAGGTCTTTTTCCTTTATCTCTATCTCCACCACATCCAAATACAGAAATTACTTTTCCTCTTGTATAGCTTTTTACTGCTGATAATATATTTTGCAAACTTTCTGGAGAATGTGCATAATCTATCATTATTGGTATTTCTTTTTTATTAGGTACCATTTCTGATCTTCCTGGCACTCTTATATCAGCTAATGCTTCTATTACTTTATCTGATGGAATTCCTAATTTTTTAGCAACACATATTGCAGCTAAAGAATTGTATACACTAAATCTTCCTGGTATGCTTACTTTAACCCTTTCATTTCTATCAGAAATTTTTACTCTAAAATCAACATAAGAATTTGTTATTGTTATATCTTTTGCAAGCACATCACAAGCATTGTCAATTCCATATGTCATTATATTATTGTCTGGAAATAGTTTAGGAATCTTTGATACTTGTAAATCGTCTACATTTATAATTCCATTATCACACATTTTAAATAATTTTAGTTTTGATTCAAAATAGTCTTTCATGTCTGGATGTTCTTTCTCACTTATATGATCTTCTGAAAAGTTTGTAAATACTACAACATCAAATTGGCAACCATCTACTCTATGCAATTTCAAACTTTGAGAAGATACTTCCATAACTGCATATTCTACACCTTGTTTAACCATTTCTGCAAATGTTTTTTGTAATTCTATACTTTCAGGAGTTGTTCTACTACTTTCTGACATCATTTTTCCATTTATATATGTTGCAATTGTTCCTATTAGTCCTACTTTATGCCCTGCTTTTTCTAAAATTTCTTTTATCATAAATGTTGTTGTGGTTTTTCCTTTTGTTCCTGTTACTCCTATTAATTTAAATTTTTTTGAAGGATTTCCATAATAGTTGCAACTACATTTTGCTAATGCCTCTCTTGTGTCTTTTGTCATTATTAATGTTACATCTTCAGGTAATTTTATTGTTTTCAAATCACATCCTTCTTGTACCATTACTACTTTTGCTCCTGATTTTATTGCATCATTTACATATGAATGCCCATCTGTGCTGAAACCTTTAATTGCAACAAACATATATCCTTCTTTTATTTCTTTTGAGTTGCTTTCTAATCCTTTTACATCTATATCTAAATTTCCTTTTGCTTTTAACCCTTCTATTCCTATTAAAATTTTCTTCAATTCCATAATTAATATTCTCTCCTTTTTCTTTTTTTACAAATATGACTTCCCTGTGGCAAAATTTCCTAATTTTATAACATTATATAACTAATTTTTGTTTTTGTATAGTATAAAAATGAAAAAAATCACTTAATTATATTTATTAAGTGATTTATTTTTTTATGATTATTTGATTGTTTCATTTAGCATCCATAGTTTTTTAGAGTAGTTTTGTAAATAAGCATCCATCATTGATGATGTGGCATAATCGGACTTATTTTCTGCCTCCTGTTTTATTTTAATTGCTTTTTGTTGTAATATTTGTAAATCTTTTATTACACTTTTTACTATTTCCAAACTCTTTATTTTTTCATTTTTGGCTTCTTGTATTTCTGAGTTTTGCATAAAGTCTTTCATTGTTCCTAATGGCTGATATCCTAATGATAAAATATGCTCTGCAACTTCATCTATTTCTTCTCTCATTTCTTCATAGTATTCTTCTAGTTTTTCATGTGTTATGAAAAATCCTTTTCCCATCACATTCCAATGGTAATTTTGTAATTTTACTGTCATTACTTCTAAGTCTGCTAAAAATTCGTTCAAATTTTTTATGTTCTCTTCCATAATTATACCTCTCTTTCAGTATAATTATGTACAAAACCATTAGATTTTATTCGAATTTTTCTCCTACTTCTATTATATTTCCTCTAAGAAAGTCTTGTATGTTCATCTTTTTGGCATTTTCGCCTTGTATTTCTAATACCTTAATAATGCCATCTTTAGCTTTTATATATAATCCATCTTTACTATTAGATTTTATTACAGTTCCTGGTTTAGCGTTTGAATCAACCTGCTCATCAACATCAACCTTCCAAAATTTAATCTTTTTTCCATTTAAGTATGAATATGTGCCCATTATCGGATTTAATCCTCTAACAAGATTTTTTATTTCCTTAACAGTTTTATTATCCCAGTCTATTTTTGACATTTCTTTATCCAACATTGGTGCCATCGAAAACTCATCACCTTGTGGAATTCTAGGGGCTGTTCCTACTTCTATTTCTTTTAGTGTTTCTACTAAAAGTTTGCCTCCTATTTTAGATAATCTATTCCAAAGTTCTCCTGTAGTTTCATTTTCTCCTATTTCAATTTCTTCTTTTAATATCATGTCACCTGTATCCATTCCAATATCCATATACATTGTTGTGATTCCTGTTTTTTTATCTCCATTTAATACTGCCCATTGTATTGGTGCTGCTCCTCTATATTTAGGTAATAAAGAACCATGTACATTTATACATCCTAATTTAGGAATATCTAATATCTCTTGTGGTAATATTTTTCCATATGCTACTACACATATTACATCAGGTTTTAGTATTTTTATTTCTTCTATAAACTCTTCATTTTTTCTTACTTTTTCTGGTTGATATATTTTTAAATCTTTTGACATTGCATATTCTTTTACAGGAGATGGAATCATTTTCATTCCTCTTCCTTTTGGTCTGTCAGGATTTGTTACTACTCCTAAAATGTTATATCCTGCATTATATACCGCTTCTAAAGATTCTTTTGCAAAGTCTGGTGTTCCCATAAATACAATCTTCATTTATATCTCTCCTATCTCTAGCAATTATTTACAAATTATTTTGGCTATATTGGCAAAATCTTGTAATGTTAAGTTTTCTGCTCTAACATTTTCATCTAAATTTAATTTTTTTAGGATTTCTATTCCTTCTTGTTTACTCATAAATACTTTTGTATTTGTTAATGCATTTAATAATGTTTTTCTTCTTTGCATAAATGCACTTTTTATTATCATAAACATTACTTTTGTATTTTCAATATCCACTGCTGGTTTATTTCTTAAAGTCATTTTAATTACTTCTGATGTAACTTCTGGTTCTGGAATAAATGAACTATTTGGAACTTCCATTACTTTTTCTGATTCACAATAATAATATACTGTATATGTTATTGCTCCTGTATTTTTTCCGCCGGGTGTTTCTATTAGCCTATCAGCAACTTCTTTTTGTATCATTACTGTTATACTTTCTATGTCTAGTTTTTCTTCTAATAATTTCATTATTATTGGTGTTGTTATATAATATGGTAAGTTTGCTACTATTTTTACATTTTTTATTTTTTCATTTTCTTTGTTTGTTTTTATTATTTTGTTTAAATCTACTTTTAATACATCTTCATTTATTATTTCAAAATTCTGATAGTTTGAAAATCTGTCTTGTAAAATTTTTATCATCTTAGAATCTAATTCTATACATAAAACTTTACCAGCTTTTTCTAACAAATATTTTGTTAAAGTTCCTAGTCCCGGACCTATTTCTATTATCATATCTTCTTTAGATATTTCGCTACTATTTATAATATTTTCTACAACTTCGCTATTAATAAGAAAATTTTGTCCTAAGCTCTTATTTGCTCTTATATTATATCTTCTCATTATATTTTTTGTTTCTTCTAATATATTTTCCATATTTTACCCTTTCTTGTACTAATATATTATACTTGTTTTTATACTTTTTTTCAAGTTTTATAAATATTTAAATTTGGGATTTTTGCAATATTATGTAAGCTAACGAAAAATTATTTTACATAATATTTTTAATATGATTAATTCTATATTTTCCATCTATAATATATATCTCAATAACATCAAATCTAACACTACAATTTTGCAATCTGTTTAATTGCAAAAATACTTTAGCTGCAGTTTTAATATGATTCTTCTTCATATTTCCTACTGCCATTGCAGGAGTCCCATATTTTAGATTACTTCTAGTTTTTACTTCAACAAAAATAATACATTGTTCTTTTTTAGCAATAATGTCTATTTCACCTCTTTTGGTATAAAAATTAGTAGCTATAATTTTATATTCTTTATCTATAAGGTATTTTTGTGCCAGTTTTTCTCCTATTATTCCAATTTTTCTTTTATTTATCATTTAATTTCTCCTAACAAACCTTTGTCCTGGCAATTCAATTATTTTATCATTTATTTGAAGTATTAATGTTTTATAATTTACATCATTTACAGGTAATCCTGTTTTTTTAGAAATTTCATTTGCATCTATTGGTATATCGTTTATTACTTTATATACATCTACAAGTTCTTTTGGAATATCTATGTAAGATTCTTTTTGTTTAATTTTCTTTTTAGTAAAAGTAATATCTTTATAATATTTTAAAATATCCTCTGTTTTTGTAACTAAATGTGCACCTTTTTGAATTAACTCGTTTGTTGTTTGACCTTTCATATTATCTAAATTACTTGGTATGCAAAATACCGGTTTGTCTTGTTCTTGTGTATATTTTGCAGTTACTCTTGTTCCGCTTCTGTATCCTGCTTCTATTACAAGTGTTCCTATCCCTAGCCCTGCAACAATTCTATTTCTTTCTAAGAATTTTTTTGAGTCAGCTTTAGTTTCTGGTTCATATTCTGTAAGTAGTAATCCTCCATTATCTACAATCTCTTTTGCTAGCATAATATGACTTTCTGGATAAATATTTTTCAATCCAGATGGTAATACAGCTATTGTTTTTCCAGAATTCTTTATACAGGTCAAATGTGCAATCCCATCTATTCCAATTGCTAGTCCACTAATTATATTAATATCGTATTCAACTAAGTTTTTAGTAAAAGTTTTGCACATTTTTTCACCATATTGTGTATTTGTCCTTGAGCCTACAACTGCTATTCCTTTTTGATTTAAAATTTGTAGATTTCCTTTAGCATATAACCTACTTGGAGGTTTTTCTATTTTTCTTAATTGTTTTGGGTATAATTCATCACAATATTCAATTATCATATTTTTTATCCAAACTCCTATATTGAATTGCTTCTGCAATATGTTTATATTCTATTTTTTCCTTATTTTCTAAATCTGCTATTGTTCTTGCTACCTTCAGAATTTTTTCATATGCTCTTACACTTAATTTTAATTTTTTAAATGCTTCTTTTAGAAGCTCTTCTCCTTTTGAATCTAAACTGCAAAATTTAGTAATAAGACTTGTAGGTAATTCTGAATTTGAAGATATATTATAAGTACTATATCTTTTTTGTTGAAGCTTTCTAGCTTGATTTACTCTTCTTTGTATTTCTTCTGATGTTTCTTCTTTTGTTTTTGAATTTAATTTGCTAAATTTGGTTCTTTTTATTTCTATTTGTAAGTCAAATCTATCTAATAATGGGCCACTAATTTTATTTAAATATTTATGCCTTTCTAGTTCTGTACATCTGCACTTTTTTTCTCCATCTCCATAATATCCACATGGGCATGGGTTCATGCTTGCAATAAGCATAAAATTGCAGGGAAATCTATAATTTCCACTTATTCTATTTATAAAAATTTGCTTATTTTCTAATGGTTCTCTTAGTGCTTCTAAAGTACATCTGCTAAATTCAGTTAATTCATCTAAAAATAGTACTCCATTATGAGATAAGCTTATTTCTCCTGGTTTAGGATTTTTTCCTCCTCCAATCATTGTTGTCATAGTTACAGTATGATGTGGCATTCTAAATGGTCTATTTATTACTAATCCATCATTATTGAGTTCACCAGATATACTATATATTTTAGTTATCTCCAGTTGTTCTTTTAAAGTTAAATCTGGTAATATAGTGTTTAGCCTTTTTGCGATCATAGTTTTTCCTGCACCAGGGCTTCCTATCATAAGACAATTGTGATTTCCTGCTGCAGCTATTTCTAATGCTCTTTTAGCATTTTCTTGTCCCTTTACTTCTGAAAAATCTATATTATATTTTTCTTTTAGATCATTTTCTCCTTTAAATATACTATTTGGTATTCTTATTTCTCCATTTAGATATTTTATTAATTCTACAATATTATCTATTGCTATAATATCTAGTTCTTTTACAATAGCTGCTTCATTTGAATTGGCTTTTGGTACTATAATACGTTTTATTCCTAATTCCTTAGCCTCCATACATATTGGTAATATTCCATTTATTCTATTAATTTTTCCATCTAATGATAGTTCTCCCATAAATACAGTTTCAGACAAACTATTTATATCAATATGTGGTATACTACCTATTGCAATTAAAATTCCAACAGTCATTGCTACATCAAACCCTGTTCCAGCTTTTCTTATATTAGCTGGTGCAAGATTTATTAATATTTTTTTACTTGGAAATTCTATGTTAGAATTTTTAATGGCTGCATAAATTCTTTTTTTGGCTTCTTTTACACTTGTATCAGGAAGTCCAACTATTTCAAATTCTGGTATTCCATTACTTATATATGTTTGTATATCTATAAGATATCCATCTAGTCCATTTAGTACAATTGATTTTATTTTTGATAGCATTATTTCTCCTTTCATGTTATTTTTGTTTTTTTATTGATTTTTTAGGAATTTTATTATAAAATATTTTTGAAATTAAACAAAAGAATGGTGAGATTATGAATAAAAATAAAAATAAGAATATAAAACCTAAGGAAAAAATTATAAAGCCAAAAAGTGATATTAATGCACCAAATGTAGTTTCTAAATTAAAAGTAAAAGCAATTTTAGTAATTACATTAATACTTATTATACTTTTGATTGCTAGAATTTTTTATTTACAATTTGTTGATGGAGAACATCTACAAACATTAGCTACATCACAACAAACTTTAACAGAAACGCTTAGTGCAAAACGTGGTACTATTTATGATTCAAAAGGAGAAACTTTAGCAATTAGTTATAATACAGATAAAATATATCTAAATCCATCTGATATAAAAGATGAAAATAAGGAATTTGTTGCAAATGGATTAGCTCAAATTCTTGAATTAGATTATGCTGAATTACTCTCTAAAATTAATTCTTCTACAAACAGATTCGTCGTTGCTACAGATGTAGAGCAAGAAAAGGTTGATAAGATAAAAGAATGGAAAGAAAAATTAAGTAAGTCAAAAATATCAACAGGAGTTAGCCTTGAAGAAACTACTAGCAGATCTTATCCATATAAAAATTTAGCATCAACTGTCATAGGGTTTGTAAATGCAGATAACCATGGTTCCTATGGAATTGAATATTCTTGGGACTCATTCTTAAGTGGAACACCTGGTAAATCTGTAAGTTTAAAAGATGCCAGTCAATCTGAAATTGCTAATTCAGAACAAACATATATTGCTGCGGAAAACGGTTATGACATTAATTTAACAATCGATGTTAATATACAAGGTATTGTAGAAGAACATCTTGCAGAGGCTGTTGATGAATATGAATGTGATAGTGGAATAACTATTGCAATGGATCCTTCTACTGGTAAAATACTAGCAATGGCTGATTATCCAAATTTTGATTGTAGTTCTCCTACAACTCCAAATTCATACCTAATGCAAACTTGGGATAGCTTAACATCTGAAGAAAAAACTAAACAATTATTTAGAATGTGGGCTCCAAAAGCAGTTACAGATACTTATGAACCCGGTTCTGTTTTTAAAATTATTACTTCTTCTATTGCTCTAGAAGAAAATATTACAGATACAGACATTCCTAATACTTTTAACTGTACAGGACATTACTATATAGACGGTGAAGAAAAACCAATCGATTGTTGGAAATATTATGACCCTCATAGATATCAGACTTTAAGACAAGCCTTAGGAAATTCCTGCAACCCCGCTTTTATGGAATTAGGCCTAAAAATAGGTGCAAAAACATCCTACAAATATTACGAGGCATATGGATTATTTAATAAAACAGGTATTTCACTTTCAGGTGAATCTAATAGTATATTTTACGATTTAGCAAAAATAAAACCAATAGAGCTTGCAGTTTTATCTTTTGGTCAACGTTTTACTATTACTCCTATTCAAATGATTACTGCCGCATGTGCAATAGCTAATGATGGAGTTTTAGTACAACCACAAATTGTTGAAAAAATGACTAATACCGATACTGGTGAAGTAACAACTTTTAAAACAGAAGAAGTTCGTCAGGTTATCTCAAAAGAGACTGCTGACAAAGTAGCATCTATGATGGAATCTGTTGTAACAGATGGATCTGGTGGTCGTGCTAAAGTCACAGGATATTCTGTTGGTGGAAAAACTGGTACTTCAGAGCCAAAATGGGGAACAACTGATGATGGATATGTTGCTTCATTCCTTGCTATATCACCTGTAGAAAACACAAGAATTGTTCTTTTAGTTATTTTAAAAAATCCTAAAGGTAAATTACATAACGGTGGTCAAATTGCCGCACCTACAGCAAGTAAAATGCTTACAGAAATTTTACCTTACATGGGAGTAGAATCAGGAAATAAAGATAATAGTTCAAATTCTAATATGAAAGATTCTGATTTATATTAAAAAGATGCACTTATTAGTGCATCTTTTTCTTGTACTCTTCTAATGCTTTTGCTACCTGATCAGGGCAAGAAGTTCCTCTTAGTCCACAAGGAATACCTTTAAGCATATCAATGACCTCTTCAATTTTCTTATTTTCAATTAGTCTTGATACACCTACAGTATTACCTGGACATCCACCAATAATTTTTAGTTTTTTTATTATTCCATTATCAATATCAAAAATCATCTCTGCAGAACAAACTCCTTGTGGTTTATATCTATATTCCATTTTCATTCCTCCTTCTTAATAATTATTATATTAAAGTTTGTCCTAAAAATCAATATATAATCGTTCATTCTATTTTCTTTTGTCTCTTTTTATTTTTAAACCTATAAGTAATACATCATCATCTTTTGGCTCAATATATTTAGAAATCTCTTCATATTTGTTTTTATCATTTTTATAGTCATTAATATAATCTGCTATATCTAAAAAATTCACTTCTGTTCCAGATTCTAAAATTTGAGTTCTATTGTTTTCTATTTCAAGAAAAATACTTTGTCTATATTTCTTTTTACTTAATTCTGATATCAGAACTTTATTAATACAGCTTTCTATTTGTTCATTTTCTTTTATCTTAACAAGTTCTTCTTCATATATTGTACACCAATAACAAAATATTGACTCTTTTACTTTATTTCTTTTCACCATTCCAAAATACATTTCAATCTTTTCGTCAGTTGTAAGAATTGTTTTTACTTTTAGTAATTCAAATCCATATTCTGAAATATTATCTAATTTAATATTTTTATCATAAATAATTTCTTTTATGTTTAAACTTAATACATTATTTAAAATTTCTTTTAATATTAATTTATTATCTCCTTCTATCAGTTCTTTAATTTTTACTAGTTGCTTATTTTCTATAAAAATTCCACCTTTCTTTTTTGATTTAATTTTGTTCTTTTTCTTATTATTTAAATTAGATTTAAATTTTTTATTGTTTGATAAAACTTAAACAGATTTTAATTTTATGAAAAAATTTATATTTGAAAATTATATAATTTATTAAAAGTATAATTTCTTTTTCAGATTTTGTCAATATATTTTGTATTTTTTTCATAATTTTTCATCGACATAATTCGACTTTTAAATAAATAAAAACCGATATCTTTCTAAAAGATATCAGCTTTTATTACTTATCGAAATATTTACTTACCTCTTCCAATCCATCAAATCTTGATTGTCTTAGTACTTCATATGCACATATTGCAACAGAATTTGATAAATTTAATGATCTTAAAGTTTCTCTCATTGGTATTCTTATTGTTTTAGTTATATATTTTTTTAGAATGTCTTCTGGTAATCCTTTAGTTTCTTTACCAAATACAAGAAAAACTTCATCCATATTAGTATATTCAACATTTGAATATACTTGTTTCCCTTTAGTTGTGACAAAAAACATGTTGTTCTCTTCTGGTTTATATTTCTCTAAAAACTTATTAAATGATAAATGTTCTTCTATTACAAGTTTATCCCAATAATCTAATCCTGCCCTTTTAACACTATTTTCTGATATACTAAACCCTAATGGATAAACTAAATGTAATTTTGCACCTGTTGCAGCACATGTTCTTGCTATATTTCCTGTATTTTGTGGTATTTCTGGCTCTACTAATACAATATTTAATTTCATTATATTATTCCTCCTTATTGTTCTTTTAAATGTTCTACTATTTCCATTACACTTTCATTTGGAGTGGATGCTCCCGCCATAATTCCTATTTTATTATATTTTTTTAGTTCTTTTATATCTATATCTTTTATAGTTTCTACAGTTACTGTATTTTCACAATTAGATTTAGCTATATCATATAATTTTTTTGTATTTGAACTATTTTTTCCTCCTACAATTATCATTGCATTGACTTCTCTTGAAAGTTTATCTGTCTCTTCTTGTCTTAATCTTGTTGCAGAACATATTGTATTTTTTATTTGTATTTCAAATCTGTCTCCAAACTGTTTTTTTAATTCTTCTACAATTTCTTCAAATTTTTTTAAACTATATGTAGTTTGTGCTATAATTAATAATTTATTTATTTGAGATTCATTTACTTTTTTTATAGCATTGGATATATCTTCTTTATCTCTTACTAAATAAGAATTTTCTCCACAAAAACTTATTGTTCCTATTACTTCTGGATGATTTTCTACTCCAACTAATATAATATAATAACCTTTTTGTGCATATTCTTCAGCTATATTATGTATTTGCAATACTTTAGGGCAAGTTAAATCTACTAGTTCTATTCCTCTTTTTTTTGCATTTTCATAAACATTTTTAGGCACTCCATGTGCTCTTATAATTGCTTTTCTTTGGGCTTGTTCTATATTTTCTATTGTTTCTAATCCTTTTGCTTCTAATTTTTCTACAACTTGTCTATTATGCACTAGTTCTCCTAAACAGTATATTTTTCCATTTTCTTTATCTAATTCTTTTTCAGTTTTTGTAACAGCATTTAATACTCCTGCACAAAATCCTGATGTTTTTCCTATTATAACTTCCATACATTACTTCCTTAAACCATTTTCAATATTTCTTGTTTTAAAACATTTACAATTTCTTCTTGCGGTACTTTTTTGATTATTTTTCCTTTTTTAAATAAAAGTCCTTCATTAATTCCTCCAGCTATTCCTATGTCTGCTTCTCTAGCTTCTCCTGGCCCATTTACTGCACACCCCATAACAGCTACTGTTAATTCAGCATTTATTGTTTGTAAAAACTCCTCTACTTCTTTTGCAATTGGTATTAAATCTATTTGTGTTCTTCCACAAGTTGGACATGCTACTAGTGTTGGAACTCCTTTATATAAATTACAATCTTTTAGTATTTCTTTTGCAACTTTTATTTCTTTTACAGGATCATCTGATAGTGATACTCTTAATGTATCTCCTATTCCCTCTCTTAATAATATTCCAAGTCCAATACTTGATTTTACTGTGCCACTAAATTCTGTTCCAGCTTCTGTTATTCCTAAATGTAGTGGATACTGAAATGTTTTTGCTGCCTCTTCATATGCCGCTATACATAAATCTAAATTTGAAGCTTTAAGAGAAATTGCTATATTATAAAAATCTAGCCTTTCTAATATTTCTACATGGCGTCTAGCACTTTCTACCATTGCTTCTGCAGTTGGCTTGCCATATTTTTCTAATAAATCTTTTTCTAATGATCCTGCATTTACCCCTATTCTTATTGGTATATTATGTGATTTGCACCCTTCTACCACTTTTCGAACTTTTTCTTCACTACCTATATTTCCAGGATTTATTCTTATTTTATCTACTCCTGATTCTATTGCTTGTAATGCTATTTTATAATCAAAATGAATATCAGCTACTATTGGAATATGTATCTGTTTTTTTATTTCTTTTATTGCTTTTGCATCTTCTATGTCTAAACATGCAACTCTTATTATCTCACATCCAGCCTCTTCTAGCTCAAGTATTTGCTTTACTGTTGCTTCTACATCTTTAGTTTTTGTATTACACATTGATTGTATTACTACTTTATTTTGTCCTCCTATTTGTACATTTCCTACTATTATTTTTCTTGTTTTTTCTCTTATCATATTAGCTCCTTTTCTACTATAAAAGCGAACTTTTAGGAAGTTCGCTTTCTTTTTAGTCTTTATTTGGAATGTAATATCCCACTCCTCTTTTTGTTATTAATATTTGTGGATTTGATGTATCTTTTTCTATTCTTTCTCTTATTCTTCTTACTGTAACATCTACTGTACGTATGTCTCCATAATATTCATATCCCCATACTCTTTCAAGTAGTGCTTCTCTTGTTACAACTTGACCTGGTTGTTGCGCTAAAAATTTTAATACTTCAAATTCTCTTAATGTTAAGTTTATTACTTTTCCGTCTATATGTACTTCGTATTTTTCTAAATCTAATACTAGATTACCAATTTTTATTGTGCTGTCCTTTTTTTCGGTCTTCTTTTCTTCATTATTTTTATAACTATTTTCTACTTCAACATTTACTTCTACTTTTCTTAAATTTGCTTTTACTCTTGCTACAACTTCTCTTACACTAAATGGTTTTGTGATATAATCATCTGCTCCTAATTCTAGTCCTACTATTTTGTCTAATTCATCGTCTTTGGCTGTTACCATTAGTATTGGAACATTATATATATTTTTTATTTTTTTACATACTGAAAGCCCATCTAAACGAGGAAGCATTATATCTAATAATATTAAATCTGGTCTTTGTTCTTTTGCCATTTCTACTGCTGTTACTCCATCGTTTGCCTCTATAGTGTTATATCCTTCTCTTTTTAAATTATGTACTAGCAAGTCTACTATTTTTTGCTCATCATCTACTATTAATATAGTCTTTTTTTCATATTCATAATTATCTTCCATATTACCCCTCCGGTACTTTTCTTGCTATATTTATATCACAATTCTTAGTATTATACAAGGTTTTTATTTAAAAATTTGCGTTTATTTAAAAATACTTTATTTAATTAAAATTTGAAATTGCTTTTAAAATTCCAAGTTTTCCATACTCATATGTCAAGCCACCTTGCATATAGGCTATATATGGTTCTCTTATAGGACCATCACAACTTAATTCTATTGTTGAACCTTCTGTAAATGTTCCTGCTGCCATTATTACTTGGTCATCATATCCTGCCATATCACTTGGTTCTGGTGTAACATTTGCATCTATTGGGGAACCTTTTTGTATACCTTGGCAGAATTTTATTAGTTTTTCCGCTTCTCCTAATTCTATTGTTTGTACTATATCTGCTCTTGGTTCATCAAATTTAGGATCAACTTTATAGCCAAGTTTTTCTAACATTCTACTTGCAAATATAGCTGTTTTTACGCTACTAGCTACTACACTTGGAGCAAAAAATAGTCCTTTTATAAATGCTGTATTTTGATTTAATGATGGTCCAATTTCTTTTCCTACTCCTGGCGCAGTTAGTCTTTCTGCACATAATTCTATTAAATCCTTTTTGCCTGCTATATATGCACCACTTGTTGCTATTCCTGCTCCTAAGTTTTTCATTAAAGAACCTACTATTATATCTGCTCCTACTTCTGTTGGTTCTTTTTCTTCTACAAATTCTCCATAACAGTTGTCTACCATTATTATTACATTTTTGTTTACTTCTCTTATAGCTTTTATTGCTTTTTCTATTTTATCTATTGTTAAACTTTTTCTTGTTGAATATCCTTTTGATCTTTGAATTTCTATTAATTTTATGTCTTGTTTTTCTACTCTTGTTTTTATTGTTTCGATATCAAAGTCATTATCTACAAGTTCTATTTGCTCATATTTTATTCCAAATTTTTTTAATGAGCTTTTACTTTGTTCTTTGCTTATTCCTATAATTGTTTGTAATGTGTCATATGGTGCTCCAGAAATACTTAACATTGTGTCTCCTGGTCGTAATAATCCAAATAATGTTACTGCTAATGCATGTGTTCCTGATATTAGTTGTGCTCTTACCAATGCATCTTCTGTTTTCATTATTTCAGCATATATTTCTTCTATTTTGTTTCTTCCTACTTCATCTATTCCATATCCTGTTGATGAATGCATATGCATTTCTGTTAGGCCACATTTTTGAAATGCTGATAATACTTTTAAACTGTTCCATTCTTTTATTTGCTCTACTTTTTCAAATTGTGGTTGTATCTCTTTTTCTACTTCTTTTGATAGTTCTAATATTTCTTTTTTTATTCCAAATTCACTGTACATTGTTATTCTCCTTGTTCTAAAATTTCTTTTACATATTCTATCATAAATAATGGAATATTTATTGTATTATTATACTACTCTTTTAAATAAAAGTCTATGTTTTATCGTATTTTCGCTTATCTTCAAAAATCATTTTTCGAAAAAATTTTACAAATAAAGAATTTTTAAAGTTCTAGTTTCTTATATTAGCTGCATTTTTTATTTTTATGCATTACATTACCATATTATATCATCATAGCCTTCTACATAATAATAAATCTTTCCATCGATGCCTTCATACCATTTTAAACCACTATTAATAGTCTCTACTATTGTTGACCCGTCTAAGTAAAATTTGCCTTCGATTGTAATAATTTGGAACTTTTTAGGTATATATTTTTTGGCATTTAATATTTCTATGTCATCATAACTGACAAAACACCCATCATCTTTAAAATATGCGCCATCCTCATAAAATTCTATAACATTTTCTGCCTTTAAAGTTTTACCAGCTGCACCAGCATTATATATTGAATATAATTCATCATTATGCTTTATATAGTTTGAATTTTTTACAGTTGTAACATCAGTATCTATTTGTACCATTTGTGCAGTCACTCCTGGGTTAAAATAATTTAAATTGCCTTGATTGTCTAAAAATATGCAGCTATAGTCATTATGAAAATATTCTTTATAATATTTTACTTTTGTTCCTACTAGTTTTATATCTTCCCAGTTGCTATAGTTTTCTGAAATATACAAATTATTATCATCGTCTAAGTAATAATGAGAAGATATTTTCACAGCACCTTCCCCCATTAAACTACTCTTCGTTAGTTCATATGTATAACTGCCATCAGGCTGATGAATGATTCTATAAATACCATTAAATTTATATACAGAACCATCATCCAACAGATATTTTATATCCATATATTGATTTGTATGGTAATTTACAACATCTTTTACATTATTTGCAATAAGTATTCCGCCTTCACAAAAAAGTTCCTTATCATAAGTTAAATATATTGCAGCAGTGTAGCTAGGAGCATTATAATTCATATATACATCTTTTACGTTTTCACCTAATAACTTTGAAGTATTTTCAGAATAATTATAATTCTATAATTTATTGTCATTAGTTATATAATATAAAAACCTAGAACCCTTAGTATAGAATTGAGTATATTTACTTACATTTTCTCCTACTAAAATTGACTCAGTTCCATCATAATAATATAAGCTATTATCTTTCTTTAAATAGTATCCTCCTAAAGAAGTATATGTGTTATATAAAGGATCTTGTCTAAATTCATCTCTATATTCTTTTACATCTTCTGAAATTAAAGTTGAAGTACCATTGTCGTATTCAATGTATCCGCCATGCGCATGCTTTCCGTAATCCGAACGAACTAATGTACCAGAATTATATAGTATCGTTATATAATTAACACTTTGATTTGGGCCATAAGTCACTACATTTGCCAATTTCACTTGGCTGTTTGCTGCCTTTCTAACTGTTTCATTATCTACAGTGTAATTATGATTCGTCTCTGTAAATAAAACATTTAATGTGTCATCGCCATTGTCTTCCACATACGTTTTTCCATCTCCAACAGATTTATCTAATTCTTTTTGTAAATCTTCATCTGTTACTTTATCTCCAAGTTTCTCAATTGCTGCAGAACTATAAGCTAATTGTACTTGTTCTTTTTCTTGTCCGATTATTGTCTCTTCTCTTCCTTCCTTTGCTTTTTTTATTATTCAATTTTCTCCACCTAGCATTGAAATGCTTACTCCTGCTAATATTAGTAAAACCACTATTGTAACAACTAATGCTATTAAAGTTATAGCATTTTCATATGTCTTCATTCTCTTTTGTTTTTCTTTCATCAAAATTTTCTCCTTTTCTTTTTGCTAACATTATATATTAACTTGTTATTTTATGCAATATATTATCATAATTAAAAGTGAAGGATTGCCAAAAGAAAAAGTTATCCAGTTTTACTCATAATATCTTTTTTCATTTTATTTATAATCTTTTTTTCTAACCTTGAAATATAGCTTTGTGAAATTCCAAGTTCATCTGCCACCTCCTTTTGTGTTTTTTCTCTTCCACTTATAAATCCAAATCTCATCTCCATTATGTTTTTTTCTCTATCATTTAATTTTTTTATTGCCTCTTTTAAAAGTCTCATATCCACTTCATCTTCTAATTTTCTTGATGTTACATCAGGATCTGTTCCTAAAATATCTGATAATAATAATTCATTTCCATCACTATCTTTGTTTAACGGTTCATCTATTGATACTTCTGTTTTTATTTTATTATTTCTTCTTAAATACATAAGTATCTCATTTTCTATACATCTTGATGCATATGTTGCAAGTTTAATTTTCTTCTCTGAATTAAATGTATTTACACCTTTCATTAGTCCTATTGTACCTATTGAAATTAAATCTTCTATTCCTATACCTGTATTTTCAAATTTTTTGGCTATATACACTACTAATCTTAAATTTCTCTCTACTAGTATTTGCCTAGCTTCTAAGTTATTATCTGAATCTAATTTTTTTATTGTTTCTTCCTCTTCTTCCACACTTAATGGTGGTGGTAGTGTTTGACTTCCTGCTACATAAAATATTGGTAGTATTTCCTCATCTTCCATGTCTCCATCTATATATTTGGCACAAATTGTATTTATGCTTTTTCTTATAAACTCTAAAAAATTCATAATATTTACCTCTAGTTTGTGTTATTTAGATTTTTCTAAGGCTGTACCTATAAACCTAACTTTCATCACCTCTTTCTTGGTTTATTGTACAACTTTTGCCTTGCAAATACTGTCTTTTCTTATTGTAGAAAAAAAGAAATAATCGATGTTTTACGATTATTTCTTACATAATGTTATTAATTTATTTTTTAATTTTTTCCCTTTGTTCTAGTTGTACTTTTGCATTTTTTATGCTCTCTATAAATCTTTGTTGTATTAATTCTTTTGGAACATAGTTTGTTAAATACTGTGCAACATGTATTCCGCTATTGTCTAATTCTAGTAATTCTGTCATTGCATCGCTTTTATCAGCACACAGTATTATTGCTATTGGTGCTTCCTCTCCTTCTGCTCGCTCATATCTATTCAACCACTTTAAATATAGTTCTACTTGTCCTTTATGTTCTGGCTTAAATTTTTCTAGTTTTAATTCTATTACAACTAATCTTTTTAATTTTCTATGATAAAATAACAGATCCATATAATAGTCATCTCCATCTATTGTTATTCTTTTTTGCCTTCCTAAAAAAGCAAAGTCATTTCCCATTTCTAATAAAAATTTTTCTAATTCATTTATAATTGCTTTTTCTAAATCTTTTTCGCAATATGTATCTTTTAAATCCAAAAAATCTAAAATGTATGGATCTCTAAAAAATAAATCTGTTGTCATTTTATTTTCATTAGTTAATAATTGTAAATCATTTTTTATTGTTTGTTCTGGTTTTCGTGATATCACAGTTCTTTCATATAAAGCTGAACCTATTCTTTCTCTTAGTGTTCTTACTGACCAATTTTCATTTATACAGATGGTAGTATAAAAATTTCTTTTAATTTCATCTTCTATTTGTAATAATTCACAAAAATGAGACCAGCTTAATTTTGTCGACAATGTCGACAAAATTTCAAAGTTATTAAAATACTCATAAAATTTCAACATTCTGAATATATTTTTCATACTATATCCTCGTCCATATTTTTGAGTTAACTTATTACTTAACTGTTTTATTATCTCCTTTCCATATTCTGCTTTTTGTTGATTTAAAACATTTTCTTTTATATGTTTTCCTATATTCCAATATAGTATTGTTAATTCACTACTTACTTTTATAGCTACATTTCTTTTTGCATTTTCTATTAGAATACTTATTTTGTCATATAATGCATCCACATTTTCCCCTTTTTTTAATTCTTCCATTTTCCTTCCTTTCCATCTTACGCAGTCCAGCAATAAGATATCTTTAATATTTAATTTTAAGCACAATAATTAAACTCTTATACAACTTAGAATTTAAATTTACATATTTGGATTTTTTCTTCTTTGAATTTTAATTTGTTTGAAATAATATTTCATTATAAAAAATTTGATTTTAAACTGTATATATAATACTCTCATTTTACAAGATTGTCAATATTTTTAATGTAAAAAAGAAATAATCGATGTTTTACGATTATTTCTTACATTAATTTCTATATAATTTCCATCCCGACCAAAGCTCTGTATTCTCCTCTTTTGGTAAGTGACTTATCATAAATACCTATAATAACATTATCTGTTTTTTTCTTTTCATCTTCACTTTCAATTTCCATTTCTTCTGCTTTAATTCCAACTAGCATTCCGTTTTGTTTTCCTAAAGAAGTAAATGGAATGCATCTGAGCTTTGATATGTAATCATTTCGTATTTTTTCTGGGATTTCACTAAAATCTCCACCTAAAATATTTTCTAAGTTATTAAGTATTTCTTTTGGTAATATATTTTCTAATATTGTACTCTCTACTATAATTACAGGTGTATTTGTTATAGGCTCTTTTACTAAATTTCCTGTATCTATCATAGCTTTTGTTTCGATTTGCTTTCCATTTAATTTAAATTTAATTTTGCAATATATATCCTTTGGGTTAAATTTTGTTTTAATAATCTTTAAAGAAATGTTAATAACAACAAATGCTACTATTGCTGCAAGCATTATTACCTTTAAAACATATTGTCCAGCAAACATTCCATTTTTCATTAATATGTTTTGTGGTTTTATTACATAGATTAAATATAGCGAAACTCCTCCAAATACAAATGAAGTTAAGTAAAATATTAATAGTTGTTTCCACATTTTTTTGATATTTTGTGGATTAAATGCTACATATACCATAATTATTGATAATATTATTTTTGATATTATTGATGTGTACATTTTCATATTTGTAGCATATAAAATAATTGCATATATGCTACCAATAGTACTGGAAATAATTATCCTTACAATTTTAGGCTTTATTTTTAAAATTATAGAAGTTGCATATAATATAATACTATTCATTATTAAATTCTCTAAAAATATAATATCTACATATATAGTAATTTTAATCACCTTTTTTCTAGCTACATTATAATATTTTATATCTGCAAATACTGTCATTTTTTATGAACTTTCATAAAAAAATACAAAAAAAGAACCGGCACCAATTTTGCCGGTCTATATTAATTACATATTTTTATTTTTATTTTTACGTAAGAATGCTGGGATGTCTAGATCTCCTTGTGTAGAATTATCTGTTGATGCTGGGATTGAGTTTATCTTTTTATCCCATGTTTTATTTACAAAACTGTCTACGCTTGAAGAATTTCGAGCTTCTGGTTTTTCAAATCCTGTAGCAATAACTGTAATTTGGATTTCATCCTTCATTTCTGGATCTGTAACTGTACCAAATATAATATTTGCTTCAGGGTCTACACTGCGTTGAACTAATTCAGCAGCTGTGTTTACTTCGTGTAATCCTAAGTCTTCTCCACCTGTTATGTTTATAATAACTCCTCTTGCTCCTTCTATTGATGTTTCTAGTAATGGACTTTGTACTGCTTGTTTTGCAGCATCTTCTGCTCTATTTTCTCCTGATGCTCTACCAATTCCCATATGTGCCATTCCTGTATTTAACATTATTGTTTTAACATCTGCAAAGTCTAAGTTTACAGTTCCTGTTACAGCTATCAAATCTGATATTCCTTGTACACCTTGTCTTAGTACATCATCTGCCATTCTAAATGCTTCATTTATTGATGTTTTTCTATCTATTATTTGTAGTAATTTATCATTTGGTATTACTACTAATGAGTCTACTTTTCCTTTTAAGCTTTCTATTCCTCTTTCTGCTTGTGATAATCTCTTCTTTCCTTCAAATGTAAATGGTTTTGTAACAACTCCTATTGTTAATATTCCCATTTCTTTTGCTAAGCCTGCAACTATTGGTGCAGCTCCTGTACCTGTTCCTCCACCCATTCCGGCTGTAACAAATACCATGTCTGCTCCTCTTAATGTCTCAGCAATTTCAGATTTATTCTCTTCTGCTGATTGAGCTCCAATGTCTGGATTTGCCCCTGCTCCAAGTCCTCTTGTTATTTTTTCACCTATTTGAATTTTGGTTCCTGCTTTTGATTTTTGTAATGCTTGTCTATCTGTATTTACAGCAATAAAATCTACGCCTTTTATTCCTGCTTCGATCATTCTATTAACTGCGTTATTTCCGGCTCCACCTACACCAATTACTTTTATTGTAGCTGTACCATCCATCATTGTAACGTCTTCATATTCCATCATAAAGATTTCCTCCCCATAAAACTATATATTTAAAATTAAAAACTATTTTTTAAGAATAAAAAAATTCTTTTATTCTTTCCATTATTACCTTAAACACACTTTCGTTTGATTGTGAATCAATACGACTTGATACTGTTTTTGCAAATGGTCTTGCTGCAATATATCTTACTAGTGCATAACTGGTTCTAAATTCTTGCTTTACTGTGCTAATTAATCTTCCTGTTGACATTTTAACTGGTATATTTAGATTAATTTTTCCTGCTACATCACTTTTATTTATATTAGTGATTCCTCTTCCTGTTAATATTACTGTATTAATGTTTGATTTTACATTTTGATTTGTTATATCTTTATTTATTATTGTAAAAATTTCTTCTATTCTAGCTTCTATTATTTCAATTAGTTCAGAGCTTTTTATTACTTTATTTCTACTTTCATCTTTACAAGTATTTAGCATAATTTCATTATCGTTGTCTATAAAAGATTTTAATGCTAGTCCATATTGTTTCTTTAATTTTTCGGCTTCTTCCTCTGAAATATTTAATACTAATGATATATCATGTGTAATGTTGTCTCCTCCAAGAGGAATTGTATTTGTGTACGTAAAAATATTTCCTTCAAAAACACCTATTTCAGTATTTCCTGCACCTATATCTAGTAACATTACATTATCATATAATTCATTAGTATCTAACATTAAATTTCTTTCCGCTAATGCTGTTGGAACTATTCCATCAATTTCTATTCCAACCCTTTTAAAAATAGAAGTTAACTGTCTAACATATTCTTTATCTGCTAAAATAATTTGAGCTTGTAATGTAAAGTTTGAACTTAAATTTCCTACTGGGTCTGTTACAACTTTTCCATTATCAAGTATTACTTCTGATGGTACTATATCTATTATTGTTTTTCCTTCTGGTATCTCTATGTCTTTAGCTTGCATAATTGCGCTTTGCACATCTTTTAAAGATATTCCTGCAAATTTATCTTTTAGCTCTTTTAAAATGTTATTTTGAACTATAGTAACATATTTTCCTGGAATTGTTACATATGCTGAATTAATTTTAAAATTTGCCTCTTCCTCAGCATCTTTTATAGTTTTTGCAATACTTAGGCTTATTTCTTCTTCATTAATTATTTTACCCTTTTTTAGCCCATTACATTTACAAGATGTACTACACATGGTTTCTATTTGCCCAAAGTTATTTACTTCTCCAACAACAGTGCAAACCTTGGATGTACCTATATCAATACCAACTATGATATCACCTATTGCCAAGATAATTCCTCCAATTTATTTTGTGTTTTCCTTTAGTGTTATATATATTACATTTTGAGACAAATGTCAATACAATTTGAAATATTTTTGAAATATTTTTGTAACATTTTTGCAACAAATGTAATATATTTGTAATCTATTTTTTTACTTTCTTACTCCTTCATAGCTTTTGTATTTTCTTTCTTTTTTTCTGTCCATTTTTCTATATAATGTCTTCTTATTATTGTCAAATTTGTAAACATTCTTCCAACAAAAACAACTAATGCTGCCAAATATATATCGATATTTAATTTTTGTCCTAAATAGGTTAATGCTATTGAAAGTATGCTATTGCAAAAGAAACCAGATATAAATATTGTTAAATCAAAGTTCTTTTTCAATACTGATGTTATTCCTCCAAAAACAGAGTCTAATGCTGCTACTACTGCTATTGCTAAAAATGTTGAATATGTATATGGTATTACTGGAGCATTAATTCCTATTAAAGCTCCTATTATACATCCAATTACAATTGCTATAACTATCATTTTCTTTCCTCCTAATTTAAATATTTAGTACCTATAGTACCTTTATATTTTTCTATTTTTATTTTTTTACTTTTTTGTATACTTGTTTTGTGGCCAAGTTCTTGTAATATGTCTACATATCCACCTTTTCCAACTACTGCACTTTCAAGATACGTTTGATTTCCTATAGCATTTATAATGTATGATGGCAAAATTCTTTCTCCATTTACTTTTAGGAAAGCATCATCTCCTGATCCTATTTTAAATATATCTGACATTGCTACAATTCTTTGTCCATTTATTGATATAGCCTCTGCCCCAGCACCAAATAATTCATTTACAATTAATAATAAATCTTCTACATCAATTGGATCGACTGTAACATCTTCTGATAATTCTGTTCCTCCCATATCTTCTATTACAATCATTATTCCTTCGCCTTCAACATCAGTTTTTCCTAGTGTTTCATTTAATTGTTCTAATTCGGCTTCTAGTAGCTGTGCGGTTTTTTCATCTGATTCTTTTTCATTTCTATATTCTGATATTTTCGTCATTACCTCTTGATATCTTTCATTAAGTTCATCATATTTTTTGTTCCAATCTGCTAGTTCTACCCTTAATTCTGATTCTCTCATATTTTCTATTGCAGTTATATCTGTCTGTTTTACAACCTTAAATTGCATAAACATTACCATCATTAATGTGAGACATGCTATTCCTATAGTTACAGACATAACAATTTTTTCTTTATTAATTTTTATTTTCATGCCTACCTCCATTATTTACTTTCCAAATAATTAAATTTTATGACACCTGTATATTTTGGTATAGTTATATTATCGTCTTTTTTTACATCTACTTCAATTCCAGCACCTCTTAATATCATTACATATCCATTTTGTCTATCTACATTTATTAATCTTTCTTGCATTCCTATTGCTTTTATTACAATTGGTGTTCCTATTTTTTCTCCATTTACTTTGATGACTGTTCCATCACAATCTATTGCTGTTGTGGTTATTATTCTTTGGTCATTGACAGAAATAGCTTGAGCTCCTGCATTTTTTAATTCATTAACTGTTCTAATTACATCATTATAGTGAACCAATAAGTCGTTTGGATCTCCTATATAAGAATTAGCAGATATTTTTTTATTGTCATCTAAAGTAATAACTAGTCCTGCTCCTGTAACTTCTGAAAGTCCAGCGGCTTTTTTTCCCTCTTTTATACTATTCTCCAAATCTGTTAGTTCACTATTATTTTGCGTTGAATTTGCTCTTTCCGCTTCTAATTGGTCTTCTGCTTCTTCTAACTCATTATATAAATTATCATATTTTTCTTTTGCCTTTAGTACAGCATCTCTCAATTGATTTTCTTTAGCGTTGGTGCTTGTTATTGTTCCTGTACTATTAGTTGTTTTTACTTGTATTGCTATTCCATATGTTAATAATAAACACATAAATCCTAGTATAAAACTAATCATTTTTTTACTGTTCATATTTTCCCTCCTAATTGGCACTAAAATATGGTATAAACCCTTCATCTAAATTACCATTTACATATATAGTTCCTGTATTTCCAAGCTCTTTGGCTAATATTGCTTTTACATAATACATTCTATTTTTTAAATTTGTTGCATTTCCCAAATTTATAATTATTCCTTCATTCTCCAAACTTAGTATATATTCATCTTGTACTTGAAATTGTGTTATTTTATCAGCCAATTCTATATTTTTTGCCTCAAATCGTATTTGTAATATGTTCTCCATCTTTTCTAAATCATTTTCTTCTAATCTCTTTATTTCTTTTATTTTGTCTTCTGTCATTTCCATACCAATGATTGTTGGTAATTCTAGTTTTTCTAATGAATAATCTAAAATATGTCCTTGATCATCTATATATATGTAACAACCTGTTTCTGTTTGTATTTGAAATTCTTTTTGTCTTTCTTTTACTTCTAACTCTATTTTATCTGGATATATTTTATTTATCTTTACATCTTCTATGTAACCATTTTGCTTTAGCTTCACTCTAGTAACTATCTCTAATGTTGAAAAAATATTATCACCTATTTTTATTCCTGATAGTTCATAAATATCTTCCTGTGATAATTGCTTGTTTCCTTTAATATTTATATATTGTATATTAAATACATTTGCAGTTAATAAATATGAACAAATTCCTACAATAATTGCTACAAGCACTACTAAAATAAATATTATTTTTCTATGTTTTCTTTTCCTTTGTTCTATCTCTTTTTGTTTATTTAATTTACTGTTTGTCCTTGTTTTTTGCTTTGTCATATTTACTCCTTCCTTTGTACTTTTTTAATTCAAATTTTTCCTTTTGTATTTTATCACATTTAATACTGTCTTTTCCATAGTTTTTTTGAAATTTATACTGAAAGTTTAATTTTTTATTATTAAAATTATTTTAATACCTTAAAAATATTCCCCAGTTATTTACTGAAGCTAAAAAATTAGACATTTTTTGCATTCCATATAACTGGAGATATTTATTATTTTATTTTTTAATCTCAATTTTTGCACCTAGACTTTTTAATTTCTTATCCATGTCTTCATACCCTCTTAATATATATTCAATATTATCAATTTGAGTTGTACCTTTTGCAGCTAATGCTTCTACTACCATTGAAGCTCCTCCTCTTAAATCAGTTGCTATTATATTTGCACCTTGTATTTTTTTACATCCTTTTATTATTGCGCTTCTTCCTTCTACTCTTATTTTAGCCCCCATCCTATTTAATTCTTGAACATATTTATATCTATTTTCAAAAATGTTTTCAGTTACTATAGATGTTCCCTTAGCTGTTGTTAATAATGCTACAAATATAGATTGCATATCTGTAGGAAATCCTGGATATGGCATTGTTTTTATATCAACCGCTTTTACTCTTTTAGGCGCAAAAATTTCTATTGAGTTTTTTTCTATTTTTATATTACAGTTACATTCTTCTAGTTTATTTACAATTGGTTCAATATGCTCTGGTTTTGCATTCAATATTTTTATATTTCCTCCAGTAATTGCTCCTGCTATTAAATATGTACCTGCTTCAATTCTATCTGGCATAATATTATAGCTTATATCTGATAATTTTTTTACACCTAATATTTCTATTCTATCTGTTCCTACCCCTTTAATTTTTGCTCCCATTTTATTTAAATATTTTGCTAAGTCTTCTATTTCTGGTTCTTTTGCCGCATTAGTTAGTATTGTCGTTCCTTCTCCCAAGCATGATGCCAAAATAATATTTTCGGTTGCACCTACACTTGGAAAGTCTAAGTTTATTTGTGTTCCAACTATTTTTTCAGCTTTGCATATTATTTTCCCATATTCTTCTTTTATTTCAACACCTAGTTTTTCGAATCCTTTTAAATGCAAGTCTATTGGTCTTGATCCTATTTCGCATCCTCCTGGATATGAAAACGTTGCTTCATGGAATCTTCCTATTAAAGCACCTGCTAGTATTACAGATGAACGCATTTTTCTCATTAAATTTTCTGGTATTTCAAATCTATTCACACTACTTGTATCAATAATTATCTTGTTATTTTTCTTTGTAACTTTGCCTCCTATTTCTTTTATTATTTCATACATTGTTTGAACATCTTGAATGTTAGGAACATTATATAGTGTTGTTACCCCTGAATTTAGAATTGTTGCTGCAATTGCTGGTAATGCTGCATTTTTAGAGCCTGATATTTTTAATTCTCCTTCTAATTTTTGCCCACCTTGAATTATGAACTTTGACATTATCTCTCACCTCTTTTTGTCTTTACTTTTTTGTAATCGACAATAATTTTATTATGCTATATTTTATGTAATTTAATTTTAAGTGTGCATAAAGTTGATTTTTTTCAATATATATAGTAAAATCTATATATATTGAAAAGAGGTAATTATGGAAAATGAAATAAAAGAAGAAATAAAAAAAGAAAAGAAAAAATTTACTATTTTAGGAGTAAACTTATGGGAAATACTTGCATATTTTATCATATATAGTATTGCTGGTTATATAATTGAAACATCATTTGCATTGATAAGATATGGCGTTTTAGAAAGTAGACAAAGCTTTTTATATGGTCCTTTTTGTAGTATTTATGGTGTAGGAGCTGTTATAATGGTTCTATTTTTACAATATTTTAAGAAAAATAGATTAACATTGTTTGCTGGAGGATTTTTAATAGGATCTATAACAGAGTATTTAGTTAGTCTTATTGGAGAATTGATTTTACACGTAAAGTGGTGGGATTATTCTAATATGCCTCTTAATATTAATGGTAGAATATGTTTTTATTATTCAATATTTTGGGGAGTTTTAGCTATATTTTTAATGAAGGTGGTTCACCCTAGAGTAAGAAAACTTATGGCATATATTTTGAAGAAATCTTCTGGTAAGATAGTTAAAACAGCAATTGTAGTAGTAACTGTGCTCATGGCAATTGATTGCTTTGTTTCCGCTTATGCTATTAATTTATTTACAATTAGAATGATAGCTGAAAACAATTTAAATGTAGATAAAAAAGACATTATTATAGAAATAAATGATAGAATAAAAGAAAGCGATTTTCAGCAATCTCTTATAAGAATATTTTTTAATAATAAAAAAATGGTTAAAACATACCCTAATTTAAAGGTTCAACAATTGGATGGAACAATGGTATATTTTAAAGATTTATTACCAGATATCAAGCCTTATTTCTTTAAATTTAGTGATCAAGATTTTTATAAATAAAAAATCCAACCCATATGAGTTGGATTTTTTATTTTATTTCATTACAGATTCTACTTTTTCAACAATGTTGTTTACATTTAAGCCATATTTTGCTTTTACATCTGCTGATTTACCTGACTCAGTAAATACATCTGGTACACCAACATATGCAAGTTTTGCATGTTCTGATTTTTGAGCAAGTACCTCTGCTATTGCTCCACCTAGTCCTCCTAGAACTGAGTGATTTTCTACAGTTACTATTCCTTTTACCGTTGAAGCTAAGTTATTTATAAAATCTATATCCATAGGTTTTATAGAGAAAATATTTATAAGTTTACCCTTATATCCTTTTTCTTTTAATGCCTCAAATCCTTCATAAGCTATGGCTGCTGCTGTTCCTTCATAGATTAATGCAAAGTCATTTCCAAGGTCTTCTACTACTGTAGATTTACCTATTTGTGCTTCTGTTTCAAATTCTACATCAGGAACTACATCTCTTGCACATCTAATATATACAGGACCATCATGCTCTATTGCCATTTTTATTGCTTGTTTTAGTTCTTTTACATTTGAAGGTACTAAAACTTTTACATTTGGAAGAGTACGAACAAGTGCTATGTCTTCATTTGCATGATGAGTTGCACCATCTGGCCCATTATCCATACCAGGATGTGTTACAATCATTTTAACATTTGCTTTTGCATAAGCAGCTTGACGTAATTGTGTCCAAGCTGTTCCCGAAACAAATATTGCAAAATTAACATAGAATGGTATTTGTCCTTCTGATGCTATACCAGTTGCTATTGACATAGCACTAGCTTCTGCAATTCCTGTTTCTACAAATCTATCTGGGAATGTATCTCTGAATTTTGCACTTGTTGTTGATTTTGCTAAATCACTGTCAAGTACATATATTCTTTGATCTTTTTCACCAAATTCACAAAGGATATCTCCAATTTTTTTACGCATTTCTATCATTTCATAATTACTCATTATTGAATCTCCTCCTTTGCTTTATTTAGATCTTGCATTGCTATATTATATTCTTCATCTGTAAGAGCTCCACTATGCCATTTAGGATTATTCTCCATAAATGATACACCTTTGCCTTTAATAGTGTTAGAAATTATGGCTGTTGGCATTCCTTTAACTGTATATGCTTCATTTAGTGCATCTACTACTTCATTCATGTTATTTCCATTAATTTCTATTGTATGAAAATTAAATGCTTTTAATTTTTCAGCTAATGGATCTAAGTTAATTACCTCATTAACTGGTCCACTTGAAGAAAGTTTATTATAGTCTACTACGACAATTAAATTGTCTAATTTATAATGTGCGGCTTGTAATAAAGATTCCCATATTTGGCCTTCCTGCATTTCTCCATCTCCAAGTATAGCATAAACATGATTATCTTCATTATTATGTTTTTTTACTATTGCCATACCTACAGCTATTGATAATCCTTGTCCTAGCAACCCTGTTGTTGCATCAGTTTCTGGAATATCTACTGTATATGGGTGTCCTTGAAGACGAGAATTAACTTGTCTAAAAGTACCTAATTCTTCTTCTTTTATTATTCCTTTAGAACATAGTACAGCATATTGTGCCGGTACTGCATGTCCTTTAGATAATACTACTTTACTACGTTTTTCTGAATTAAAATCTACATCCATTTCGTATATTGCTGTTAACATATCAATAACAGACAATGAGCCTCCTGGATGTCCGGCTTTTGCCTTGTAAATCATTTGAACAATTCTTTTTCTATTTTCATTTGCTAATAATTCTAATTGTTTAATATCAATCATAATATTACTCCCTTAAAATTAAAATTTACCTGTTACAGTTCCTAATAATTTGAAAATAATTCCTATTAAGTTGAAATCTGTTTCTGGGAAGCTTGTTCCTGATAATCCAACACTTGTCATTATTGGATATATTATAGCTGGTCCTACTGCAATTAATACACCTGCTAAGAATGCACCAACTACGCATCCTTTCCATCCACCTGTTGCATTACCAAATACACCTGCTGTAGCTCCTATAAAGAAATATGGAATTGCTACTGGTATAATTACTGTTGTTCCCATTGCAGCCATTATAGCCATACAGATTAATCCTGCAGCATAAGCTGAGATAAATCCAAGTACTGTAGCTGTTGGAGCATAAGGGAATACTACTGGGCAGTCTAATGCTGGTTTAGCATTTGGTATAAATTTCTCAGAAATTCCAACGAATGCTGGAACGATTTCTCCTAAGAACATACGAACACCTGTGATTATTCCATATAAACCAGCTGTAAATGTTAATGACATTATTGCTGGATATACTAACCAATGTGTTCCTCCAGATATTGCTTCTACTGCTGGTCTTCCTGCTACTATAGCTGCTATATAGTAGAATATACCAACAGATAATGTTATTGATACTACATAGTCTTTAAATATACTTAACCATCCTGGTAAGTTTAAAGATTCTGTACTTTTCTTTGGATCTCCAACTTTGCCTCCAATCCAACCAGAAAGAGCATATGCAAGTGAGCAATAATGTCCAATAGCAATATCATCGCTTCCTGTTACTTTACGCATAAATGGTTGTGCAATTGCTGGATATAAGCAAGATGCCAAACCTAATATTACAGCACCTATTATAATTGCCCATATATCTGATAATCCAAAAGCTTTTAATAATATAGCTAATAATGCAGCTAAGAATAAGTTATGTTGTCCTGTTAAGAAAACGTATTTGAATTTTGTAAAACGTGCAATTAATAAGTTCATTACAAATCCTAATACCATTATTAATGCAATTACAGCTGGGAATAGGGTTTGTGCTTGTGCTGTTACAGCTTCAGATATTGGTGTTACACCAACTAGTCCAAAAGCTTCTGAGAATAATGTTTGGAATCCTGTTAGAGCTTGTTGTGCAGCTCCTGATCCAATGTTAAATAATAAATAACCTACAATTGTTTTTATTGTACCTGTTATAACTTGACTAGCTTTTTTCTTTTGTAATAATAGTCCTATTAAAGCTATTAATCCTAATAAGAAAGCAGCTTCTCCAAAGATATCATATACTATGAATTCTAATACCTTCATATTTTATCCTCCTCTATTTTTCTTCATTTGATTGTTCAAAAAATTTTTTTAATTCTTGTGTCATATAATCTACATCCATAATGTCTTTAATTCCTATAACGTAGCAACCTGAATCTTTAAATTCATCTACCAAGTCGCTCATCGTAATGATGACGTCTGGATGGTGACCTAAGAAACCGCTTAATACATCATGTTCTAGTTCTAATGGAAAATTGTTCTCTTGTATAATTTTTTCTAGTTTAATCTTTAACATTAATGAACTTCCCATTCCTGTACGGCACATTACTAGACCTTTTTTCATAAACTTTCCTCCTTTCTTTTTTGCCTTTAATTTTCATTGGCTTTAATATAATCTATAACTGATTCAGAATCTTTAGCATTTTTCATTACTTCAAAAAACTCAGGCTTTCCAAGTAAATCTGATAAACTACTTAATGCACTTAAATGTGATTCCATATCAGTTGTAGCTAACATAAAAACATAATAAACTGGATCATTGTCTACATTTCCAAATTCTACTGGATTTTTCAATGTAAGTAATGCTATTCCTGTTTTATTAACTCCAATTTTGTTTGTTGCATGTGGTAATGCCACTCCTTTTGTTATTACTATATATGGTCCTAATTCTTTTACTCCTCTTATTGCTTCTTCTATATATTCTTCTGTTACTACTCCATTATCCATTAGTACTTGCCCAGCTGTTCTTATTGCATCTACCCAGTCTTTACATTCTGCATTTAATTTTATATATTCTTTTTTTAATACATCACTTAACATAATAGTATCCTCCTAGTATATTATTCCCCTTAATAATATACAATTATTATAAAAAATGCAAGAATTTATTAAAAATGTAATATTCTTGTAATATTTTTGTAATATTTTTTTGTTGTTAAATAATAAAAAGAGCTTTAAGCTCCTTTTATCTTTTTTACACTTAAAACTCTCAAAGAATTTAATATGGCTATAATAGATACACCTACATCTGCAAAAACCGCTTCCCACATTGTAGATAATCCTATAGCTGTTAATATTAAAACTGCTATTTTTATTCCAATTGCAAATATTATATTTTCTTTTACAATTCTCATTGTTTTTTTAGAAATTTTGATTGCATTTATTAATTTTGATGGTTCATCAGTCATAATAACAATATCTGCTGCTTCTATAGCACTATCTGCACCTAATCCTCCCATCGCAATACCTATGTCTGCTAGTGCTAATACTGGTGCATCATTGATTCCATCTCCTACAAATGCTAGTTTTCCTTTAGGACTTTTTTCTTTTAGCAATTCTTCCACTTTATTCACTTTTCCATCTGGAAGTAATTCCGTATATACTTCATCTAATCCTAGTTTTTTAGCAATATCTTCTCCAACTTCTTTTCTATCACCTGTTAGCATAATAGTCTTTTTAATATTATTCTTCTTTAACTCTTTTATTGCTTTTTCAGAGTCATTTTTTATTTGATCAGCTATTAAAATATATCCTGAAAATTTATTTTCTATAGCAACATATAATACAGTTCCTATGTCATTACATTTAGTATATTGAATATTTTTTTCTTTCATTAATTTATCATTTCCTACTAATATAGATTTTCCTTCAACTTTAGTAGCTATTCCTAGTCCAGAAAGTTCTTGTGTTTCTGTTATTATACTACTATCAAGTTCTTTTCCATATGCTTTTTTTACTGACAATGAAATAGGATGGTTTGAATAGCTTTCGGCATGTGCTGTTATTCTTAATAATTCTTCTTTTGAAATTTCTACTGTTTCTACTTTTTGCACTTCAAATACACCTTGTGTTAGTGTCCCTGTTTTATCAAATACTGCTATTTCAGTCTGTGCTAATGCTTCTAAATAGTTGCTTCCTTTAACTAATATTCCCATTTTAGAAGCTCCTCCTATCCCACCAAAAAAGCCTAATGGTATTGATATTACTAATGCGCATGGACATGATACAACTAAAAATGTTAGTGCTCTATATAACCACTCAGTAAAATTTGCATCTTTTATAATTATTGGTGGTATTATTGCTAATATTACAGCAATTATTACAACAATAGGAGTATAATATTTTGCAAATTTACTTATAAAATTCTCTGATTTTGATTTTTTGCTACTTGCATTTTCTACTAAATCTAATATTTTACTTACTGTAGATTCACCAAATTCTTTTGTCACTTTTATTGTTAATAGCCCATTTTGATTTATACATCCGCTTAATACTTCATCCCCTAATTTGACTTCTCTAGGAATAGATTCACCTGTTAACGCAGAAGTATCTATCATAGATTTTCCATCTATAACCTTTCCATCTAGTGGAATTTTCTCTCCTGGTTTTACTATTATTGTTTCTCCTATTATTACTTCATTTGGATTTACTTTTAATATTTCGTTATTTCTCTTTACATTTGCAAAATCTGGTCTAATATCCATTAAACTAGCAATTGATTTTCTTGATTTATCAACAGCATAACTTTGAAATAATTCTCCTACCTGATAAAACAACATTACAGCTACTGCTTCTGGAAATTCTCCTATTCCAAATGCTCCTATTGTTGCTATTGTCATAAGAAAGTTTTCGTCAAATACTTTTCCTCTAAATATATTTCTTATTGCTTTTATTACAATATCTAAACCTACTATTAAATAACTAATTATATATATAATTTTATTAATCCACTCATTAGTAAATGGAATTGCTAATGAAATTATAAATAATATTAATGCTATTATAATTTTTCTTGTTCTTTTTTTCATTTGGACCTCCTATAGTTCTTCAATATCTACATCAGGTTCTTCTTTTTTGATTATTTTCTTTACTTTTTTTATAATTTCTTCTATTGAATCTTTATTAGCTTTTATTACTAGCTTTCCTGTTATGAAACTTACTGATGCACTTTCTATTCCTTCTATTTTTTTAATTGAATTTTCTAATTGCGCAGCACAATTGGCGCAATCTAATCCTATTATTTTAAATGTTTTTTCCATAATATTTCCTCCCTAAATTTATTTTCTGTGTTCTATATGTTCTATTCCTAATTCAAATAAACCTTTTACATGTTCATCATCTAACATATAATATACTTCTTTTCCTTCCTTTCTACATTTTACAATTCCAGATCTTCTTAAAGTTCCTAATTGATGTGATATTGAAGATTTACTCATTCCTAATACATTAGCAATATCACATACGCACATTTCATTTTGGTCTAATGCAAAAAGTATTTTAGATCTTGTTGTATCTCCTAAAATCTTAAAAAATTCAGCAAGTTTATTAAAAATATCTCCTTCTGGCATTCGCTTTAATGTGTTATCTACTATATCTTGGTGTATAATATTGCAGTCACATATAAATTCATTTTTTGACATATTTGTCCCCTCCAATTCTTTTGTAAATTTTGTTATATGGATTTATAATTGAATTATCATACAACTGTATTTTTATTATAGTTGAATGCGTATTCAATTGTCAAGTATTTTTTATATTTATTTTTAAAATTTTATACTCATATCAATAAAGGAGGTGTTAATTTTAACACCTCCTTTTAGTTTTTATATACTTTTATCAGTCTTGCCAAGTATACACAGACCAGCTACCATGTTTGAACATTCTCTCTATTGTTGTAACCTTTATTTCATCCTCCAAACCTAATCCAAAATAATACGTTTCTCCATCAAGTTTACATTTTAAAATTAAGGGTTCATCATCACTATCACTAATATCAGGCAATCCTAAAAAATGTTTTATTGCAAGCTTATTGGGTATCCAATAAAAAGATTTGCAACAGTGTTCCCAAGGAAATATTGTTTTTCCCATAGCTTCTCTTTTACTCCATGGTATTCTTAGAGTATTGTCTACTTCTTGCCGGTTCATAAATCTACCTCCATGTAAAAGTTGTTGGCATAATTATATCTCGTTTTTGCATTTTTTTCAAGTAATGATACTTTTAAGATTAAAATCGTAGCAGATAAAAAAGCGGAATAAATTCCGCCCTTTAAGAACTCTACATTTTAGAGTTCTTT
>CAMEJH010000009.1 GCA_945919455.1 uncultured Clostridium sp.
CTTGATATTGAAAAATTTAATAGTGATAAACAACAGAAAATTAAATTTATTGATAGTTTGAACAATACAAAGAAAGTAGCTCAAAAGCTATATATTGGCTATATTGAAGAAAAGATGAAACTTGCAAAGGAATATTTAAAAGATGTTGATATAAAATTCTATTCCGTTTTGAAAACCACAGGAGAAATCAAAGAAGATTTTATCATTACATATAAAAATAATCCATTGTCAGATTTATCAAGATCAGAAACTATTGCAACAGCTTTAGAATTTGCAAATATGTTTAACAAAATAAGTCGAGCAAACTTCCCTATTTTCATCGATGATTATGAGAGTTGTGCAGACTATGACTTTATAAGTGAATATTCAAAAGATACACAAGTTATCATATCAAAAGTAGAAAAAGGCAATTTACTTAAAATTGCTGATGCAAATAGCGATAGTATGACAATTATAAAACCAATAATAAAAGGCTTTAAAACAATGAATACATTACACAAAAATAACACTAAAACTGCAACTGAATTACCACAGGCTGCATAATTGAGAAAGGCAGATAAATTCTGTCTTTTCTTATAATTTTTAAAAAAAGGAAGGAAAATACATATGAAAATCAAAAGTTTATTAGTTATGCCAGGAAAGGAAGTACAAACTGTCAAAATTCCTGCAAGTATCAAATACATAAAGGCTTTTATAGGAGAAGAACTATACAAAGTAAAATTAAATGAAAACACAATACTTATAGCAAATAAAAATGCTACAATAGATGAATTTAACAGAATATTAGGAGGAAATATCTTACTTGGAACATTCTTAATTGTTTCTATAAAAAATAATCGTAGAGTTTCAATGAAGAAAAAGGATATTAGAAAATTTACTAATATGTTTAAGTTAAGAAAACATCAGAAAAAAGTAGAACATTATAAAGAAGAATACTTGGAAGAATACTACTCAAATCAAAGAATTATGAAACAAAAAAATGCTGAAAGAAATAAAAAAGAAATCTTTAATATAGCAGCATAAAAGAAAGGATGATTTTAAGTGAATAAATTTTTAGTAATGGTTATTTTAAAACCAGATATAAAGGAATCAAGAATTAATTATGTTCAAAGTGGGATTATAAATCTATTTGAGCAAAATACAAAGGTTAAACAAGTATGGTATTTAGGCAAAAAGAAGCTAGACTTTAAGAACAAAAAATATACTGAAGGTATCTATATAAAATTAGATATTGTAGGTCGTTCAAAAAAGGTGGAACAAATTAGATCAGAACTTCGTAGAAATCAAGACATTCTATCTTCTATTATTATGAATAATGAAAGTGAAAAAACATCTAAACTACCATCATTGAAAATACGAAAATTACCTTTTTACAATAATATACCTATACATAACATTTCAGTAAATGACAATGGTAAAAAAATATATATGCTTATAAATAAAAATATCAAATTGCCATTTAATGAATCTGACATTATTGCAATGAGTGAAAACGAAAACAGAATATTAGAAACTGCAAGCAAGAAACTATATGAGTATATTTATATGAAAGGCTTTCGTACTTTAAAACCTTTTAAAGTCATAAAAGAAGTAGAAAAAGAGCTAAAGGCTTACAGGAAAGTTCAATTTGTACTAGATAACAATACTAATGTAGGACAAGAACTAATAATACAAGAAAAATATTTAATTTAAGAAAGGATGAAAACTATGCACAAATACGAAACAGTTATTTTAATAAATGATTCACTTACAAAAGATGTAAGAGATGCAGTAATTAGTAAAATAGAAAACTTTATTGTTTCTAATGGAAATATTACAAAAAGAGATGATATAGGCTCTAAAAAAACAGCTTATGAAATAAGAAAACAAAAAAGTGCTTATTACTATTTAATAGAATTTCAAGCTAATCTAGAGACTATTTATGAATTGGAAAGGATATATCGTATAACAGATGAAATAATAAAATTCATTGTTATTAAACTAGACGATTAGAAAGGAAGGTAAAATATTATGAATAAATCAATATTATTAGGAAGGCTTACAAAAGCTCCAGAAATTAGATTTTCACAAAAGAACAATATTAAAGTTGCAAATTTCACACTAGCAGTAAATAGAAAATATGTTGCTCCAGGAGAAGAACGACAGGCAGACTTTATAAATATAGTAGCATATTCAAAACTTGCAGAATTTGTCGAAAAATATCTAAAACAAGGCTTACAAATATGTATATGCGGTAGAATTCAAACTCGTACATATGATGACAATAATGGAATAAAGCGTTATGTTACAGAAATTATTGCTGAAGATATAGATTTTGCAGATAGTTTAAAGAAACAAGGTCCAGATGAAAGTATTTTATATGGTAATGTTCCAGCAAATGCTAATAATACACAAACAGAAAATACTGATGATTCTGTTTTAGCATCTGATGATCTCCCATTTTAAACAAAGAAAGGAATAAAAAAATGGATAATATAAAATATAAAAAATATACAAAAAATGAATTATTAAAAATTTTAAAGGATGATGGAATTTTATTTGTAAAAACTAATTTAGGAGATCGATACATAATAAAAAAGAACGATTTAGCAGACTTTATTATTCTTGAAGCTCAAAGAACAGGGCATACTGCTGAAATGTCATTTTTCATGCCAGGTATTGCTGGTGCTGTTATAACTACTTATGGATGGTTTTTAAATAAAGCAAATCCTATTTTAAGAGAAGAAATCATTAATAGGTTAGTACTATTAGAAACAACAGATAAAAAGCCTAAAAATGTCAAAGTTTTTGATACAGATACATTCTATAAGATGGTTGATAACAACGAAGTTGGTAATGATATTGAAAACTACGATACACTTTATAAAAAATATGAGAAAGCATAAACTGTCTATAATTAGGGATTGGAGGAATATAAAAATGAAAACAAATATAATAAGCGTAAAATACGAAAGCAATTATACACCAAAAGTTTTTGACGGCAAGTCATACAGCTATTATTCAAGTGCTGATGTTAATGTAGGAGATTTAGTTGTTGCACCAACAGCATATGGAGATAAAATTGCAAGAGTATCTGAAATAAATATACCTGAAGACAAAATACAATCAATAAAACCATATTTAAAAACAATTACACTAAAAATAGACAAAGAAAAATACTTGCAATCAGATCAAGTATTGGAAGAAGCTGCATAATTTATGACAGGTAATGAAGTTACAAATATTCTAGTATCTAAATTGCTAGATATGGGATTTATTGTACATCGCTATAATTCACATTCAACTAGTTCAATTTATTTAAAACTTGATTATGGACTTTCTTGTGGGATTCGTATTGCGGATCACCCAGGCAAAAAGAAGTATAGTTATAGATTTAATGTGATAAAAGATTATGTTGGAAATAAGGTCATTCTAAAAGATGGCCTTATTTGCCGTTTTTATGACTTTAATGAGCTAGATAGTGTGCTAAATGCAGTACAACAAGAAAAGCAACAAAAAATTAATAAATATGGATTAGAAAACTATCAAAGGTAGATGGAAAGAGAAAAAAATGAAAATGAACTTTTTAAAAGGTTCAAAAAAGCTTCATAAAATCGAAAGGAGAATCAAAAAATGAATCAAATATTAGAAAAAATATCAAAGGCTTTAAGGCTCGGAAAAGATAACAACAATGAAAACGAAGCACAGGCTGCTATACTTGCAGCACAAAGACTAATGGCTAAATATAAAATATCAGAAGAAGAAATACATGATTTTTTAAATGAAAATGAACAACAAGATCATGAAGTTATTGAAGAACAGGCTGAAAATGAGACAAATAATGACAAATGGAAAAGAAGACTAATGGTAACTATTGCAAAAAATTTTAGATGTGATGTTTATTATCATGGAAAAAAACTTGTTATTGTTGGGGCAAAAGAAGATATATTGATTTCAAAAAGAGTGTATTTAGATGCAAAACAAGCAATTTTAAATAGCTTTAAGTCATTTTTTAAGGAAAACTATGAGCCTTATGCAGTAAATAATTCTATTAGAAATAAATATAAACGAGAATATGCTTTTGGATTTATTAAAGGCTTATCAGAAAAATTTGAAGAACAAAAAGCAAATAGCGAATTATCACTAGTTGTTGTTAATCCAGATGTAAAGGATTATTTAAGCAATATAAACTTTACTGGAGTTCATCGTACCAGAATGTCTTATATAACAGACAATTATTGCTATGAAGAAGGCAAACGAAATGGTAAAAGACTTGCTGATATTGACACTAGAGTTGAAGGGATTGCATAAAAATCAAATTATTAGGAGGATTAAAAATGGAAGGATTAGAAAGATTAGAAAACGAAGTATTAGAAATGAATAATTGTAATATTTCAGCTATTTTTGATTATTTAAAAACAAGAGAAGATTTATACGAGAAATTTAATAATGAGGAGAAATCCATACATCAAATGTATGAGTTCATATATGAAAAAGCAAGAAAACAAAAAGTAGATAATGTTGCAATGATAAGTGATAGAGTTGTTTATTTATGGGCTGTTACCTATTTTCTTAAAAGTAATGATGAACTAGGATTAAAAGAAAAACGCGTAATGCCCCCTACTCCTGCTGAAGTAATAAAAGAGAATGAAAAAAGGACTAAAAAAGAAGAAACAAAACCTGAAGAAAAAAAGCTAGAAGATAATCAAATTACTCTATTTCAGGAGGTGTCAAAATAATGGGTTACATTAAAGTTGCACACAGAGAAATCTTAAGACAGATAGATAATTATTCAAGTCTTCCAAAAGGCTGGGATAAATTCGTAGATAAACAAGCTGAATATCATAACTTGGTTATAAAATCTAAAAAAAATCAGTGCTATTGTACTAATTGTAAAAATACTTTTATTAGCAAAAATAAAGTTAATCAAGAAATAAAATGTCCTAATTGCCATAATAAATATTTAATTAAAAGAAGTAATTTACGACATTATGAGTTTAAGGATTATTTATCTATTTTAGATAAAGTAAATGATACTTTTATAGTTAGATATTTTGAATTAAAAACAACAATAGATGCTTTACATGAACATCATTCATCAGTAGTAGAGTTTGCAAGAGAAATACCTAATAATAATTGGTATAGAGATATTTTTGTAAACGAAAGAGTTTCAAAGTGTCAAGGCTGTATTCATATATATCATGGAGATAGTAACTATTTTTATCCAGTAAAATGGAGAGAATATACTAGAAATTACTCTTTAATAGATTATTCAATAGTATTTCCTAGTAATATAAAAAAATTATTAAAAAATACTATATATCAATATTCTTGTATATGGGATATAGTAAAACATTGCACATATATTGATTTACCTAAATTTATATCAAATAAACATGATATAGGTAAAACAGAATTATTAGCAAAGATGAAATTATATAACTTAGCATTAAGAGCTGATGAGTTTAGAAATAAAGGCAGTTTTCAAGAAATTTTTGGAGTTTCAAAAGATTATTACCCATTTATGAAAAAAAATAATATTACATATCTACAATTAAAGCTATTGAGATTGTTAGAAGAAAAAGACATCAAAAAAATTAAATATTTACAGCATTTTGTAAGTTATGGTGATAGTATAAGCGATTTAGAAGAAATTTCAAATTATATTAGTTTGAATCGTTTTATAAAATATGCCAAAATGCACCATAGAAAAGTGAAAACATATTTATATAAAGATTATTTAAGATTTGCGAAGATGCTTGGATTAGACTTGAAAAATAATAGATATGCTTTCCCTAAAAACTTAAAAGAAGAACATGATAAATTAGAAAAACAATATGAAATTCAAAGTAAAGTGTTAGTTCAAAAAGCAATTAAAAAGCGTGGTAAAGAACTATCAATATACAAATATAAAAATAATAAATTTATTATATTGCCAGCACCAAATCTAAGAGCATTACAAGATGAAAGTAGACAACAAAATAATTGCGTTAGAACATATGCCGAAAAATATGCTGATGGAACTTGTGATATTTATTTTATGAGAGATATACAAAATCCTAAGAAATCACTTGTTACAGTTGAAGTTAAAAATAATAAAGTTGTGCAAAGTAGAATAAAAAACAATAATGATCCAAATGAAAAACAATTAAAATTTTTAGACATATGGGAAAATACTATATTGAAAGGAGTTGCATAAATTATGCAAAATAAAACAAAGGAAATATTTGATCGAGTTGTTGAAAATCTGCAAACTATTGTAGATAATGGAGATTATGAAAAGTTTTTAAAATTTCAAAAGAATTTTAGGGGCTATAGTTTTAATAACCTTATTTTAATTTTTAGCCAATTTCCAGATGCCACAAAAGTTGCTCGGTAAAGCTAAATGGTTAAAACTAAAAAGGGAGCTTACAGAAGATGCTCAAAAAATATGGATAGTAGCTCCTATTCCTAGACAGTACAATAAAAAAGTAAAAGCTATTGAAGATGGCGAAGAAATAGAGAAAATCGAAACAGTAAAATATAATGCTTATAGATATGTATATGTTTACGATATATCTCATACCACTGGAAAAGCTATACCATTACAATCTGAAAGAATAAATTGTGATGATAAAGCTTATTTTTATGATAAATTAAAAAAATTTAGCAATGTTCCAGTTATAGAAAAAGAGTTGTCAGGAGGTACATTAGGCTATTATAGTGAAAAAGAAAATATAATTGCTATAAAAAATACTTTATCTATAAATGATAAAGCAGCTGTTTTATTACATGAAATAGCACATAGCCTATATGATGATTTTGATTATTCACAAGATAGGGATTTATCTGAAGTATTTGTTGAATCAGTAGCTTTCATTGTAGCTGATCATTTTGGACTTGATACTTCACCTTGCAGTTTCAATTATATTATTAAATGGGCAAAAGGAGAACCTAAAACAGTTATTGAATTAGGTGGAAAAATACAAAAATGTGCAAATGAATTTATTGAAAAATTAGAAAGTTTTGAAATGCAAGAATTACAGCTTGCAGCATAGGAGGAAAAAATGCAAAGTATTGTTAGTTATAAAGAAAGAGGAAATTTTGGAGATTCCAAATATCGAGGTAATTGTACTGGATATATCATTAAAGATTTAATTAACAACTACTACCCTACTTCTAAACCTAAAAAATTCGTTGAAATATTTAGTGGTGGTGGTACTGGAAAAGATGTTGCAAAAGAGCTTAATATAACAAATAGTCTGCATTTAGACTTAAATAATGGATGGGATGCTTTGGTAGATGAAATACCAACTGGGAGTGATTTTATATTCTCCCACCCTCCTTATTGGAATATTATCTCTTATGAGAAACAAAGAGATTCATACTTTGAAAATGATTTATCAAATCAAATGCCTTATGAAGAATTTATACAAAAACTTAATCTAGTAAATGAAAAAATCTATCATTCATTATTATATGGTGGCAGGCATGCTATTTTAATTGGTGATGTTAGAAAACACAAAAAGTATTATAGCATAATGAAAGATATGAACTGGTATGGCGATTTAGAAAGCCATATTATAAAAATTCAATATAATTGCTTATCTGATAATAAAATTTATTCTAATCAAAATTTTATACCTATTAAACACGAGCATTTACTGGTATTTAAGAAAAATCGTGTATGGTTATTTAGCAAAAAAGAAACTAATACTGTTCAGATAAATATTATGGAAGTTACTAATATTACCTGGAGAGATTTAATACAAGCTACACTAGAATTCTTAAAAAATAAAGCAAGTATAGATGAGATTTATAATATTTTAGTTAAATCTAAAAAGGCAGAAAATAATAATCATGTAAGGGAAAAAATAAGACAAACATTAAACAATAATTCTAACTTCAAAAAAGTTAATAATGAATGGATACTATGTATTGAATAGAAAGGAGTTCTAAAAGTGAAAAAAGTTACAAAACAAAATATGTTAAGATATTTAGATATGCGAGAAGAATACAAACAAACTCACGATAAAGAGTTATTAAAAGAGATAAATAACTTTATAGATGAAGTTATAAACAAAGACAAACATTATTATAGCAAACTTAAAAGTTATAATTTTAGTAGTGATCAATTAAAAAAATGTATTTAATGAAAGGAGCAAATAACTATGATTATTGAATATGAAGTAAGTAATTTTGTAAAAGAAAAAAGAACAATAGAGATTGCTGATACTAAAAATGTATTTTTAAAAGGAACGAATCCTTATGATGGACTTAGCACTTATTTTGGAATATGGAGTAATAAAATATATTTAAGTATTGTAACATTAATAAGTGATAGATGTGTCTCTTATGACTGTACTATGAATAAAAATGTCTATACAGAATGTGATATTAAGAAGTATTTAGCAAATAATAAAAATGTTAAGGTAATATCAAAAGCTGAATTTACTGAAAAATTGAAGAATTTTAACGAAAAAATAGAAATTTAGAAAGGATGAAATATATGAATTCATTAGATTATGCAGCTGTGAAACAGCATATTGATATTTTAAATGTGGCATACCATTTATGTTTAGAAATAGTTGAAGAAAAAGGTTTTGAAACACGAGCAATTTGTCCGTTTTGTCGGATATAATAAATTAAGTAAAGCGCCTACAATGAGTTTAAATACAAGAGATAATAAATATTGTTGTACTCGTTGTGGTGCAGGTCGGATATTCAGTAGGGTTATATGCTAAAGTTCGAGGAATAGATAATAAAAAAGCATATAAAGAGTTACTTGAAAGAGAGTGTTATTCACAAAATAGATCTCCTATTGAAATTAGTCCTATAAATCTTCTTGCTGATGTTGAATTAAGAGATGCAGTTTATAGGGATTTTCTAAATATGTTAAAATTAGAAGGACAACATAAGCGATATTTAAAAACTCTTGGTCTGTTAGATAGCTCCATAGATGCTGGTTTATATAGGACAGTTCCTAAAAATTATATCAAAAGAAGACTTGTAGGTTCAGAACTGTCAAGGAAATATAATCTTGCTGGGATACCAGGATTCTTTCAAGAAGAAGATTTTAAATGGTGCTTTAATAGATATAATGGTTTTTTTGTGCCTGTATTTGATGAAAATGGATATATTCAGGGGTTATCAATTCATTTAGATAAAGCTTTTAATAATAATCAAGACATATGGTTTTCAAGCAATAATAAGATTAATGGAACAAATGCTAAAAGCTGGATCATGAAAAACAATATAACCTATAATTCTAATAGTGTAATAATTACAGATAATTTCCTTTTAGGAAACTTAATTAAAGAGACTATAAATGCTCCAATGTTAGCATTTCAAAATATTTCTAACTCATATATAATTTTAAAAGAAATTGAAAAAACAAACATTAGAAATATTGTATTTGTAATTAGATTACCACAAGCAGACGAAAATTTAGATTACATCATTAATCGTATTTTTCGAGATCTAATACCACTTAACTATAACATAGATATAAAGTACATAAATGATTTTAAAGATTTTTTTGATAATGATTTTAATGTTACTTATACATTAAATAAAGCAGCTTAATTTTAATAGTCTATTCTTTTTGGAATAGGCTATTTTTTTTGACATTTTATGATATGATAGTAAAAAACAACTAGTAATTTGTTAAACTCTACGTTTCGTTTGGTGGAATCTTGTTAAATTTATAATATAATTAAATTATGAAAGGAGAAATTATGAATCAAGAAAAGATAGGAAAATTTATTTTAGAACTGCGTAAAGAAAAAAATATGACACAACAAGAACTAGCTGATAAAATTGGGGTTACAGATAGAGCAATATCAAAATGGGAAAATGGTAGAGGAATGCCTGATTTATCATTAATGGTACCACTATGTAAGGAATTAGGTATAACCATAAATGAATTAATTAGTGGAGAGAGAATTGAAAAGAAAGATTATCAAAGTAAATTAGAAGAAAATATTTTCAAAACGATTGATTATACAAATAGAAGAATCGCAAATAAGGACAAGATATTTAAAATAGTAGTTGGAACAATTATAACAATAGTTTTAATAGTTGGATTAATGTTTTTTGTAGATGTTAATAGAATGAATAACAATGAGCCTGTGGTATTTAGTACATGGGGATTTAAATATGCTCCTCTGGTTGATTTTCGTGAAGAAGAAATTATAAGTGGAGTAGAAAATTATTTGCTAGAAAAATCAGATAGTGAACCTAAGCAACATGAAAACGAAAAAAATTTCGTTGGTATTAGGACTTATTTAATTGAAGAAAAAAACAATCATAAACTTTATAATGTTTATGCATGGGTTTTAGAAGAAAAATATTATTTGGAGAATAATGAGATAAAACAAGATAGTAGTTCTTCTATTCCATATATGTTTGTAGTAGAACATACTAATGATGAATATAAAGTTACTGATTCAAGAATACCAAGAGATGGGAATTATTATGCTGAAGATATGAAAAACATATTTCCAAGAAGTGTAAGAAATGATATGGATGAAGTTTATAATGATGGTACAATTGAAAAGTTAGAAAAGGATATTCAAAAACAACTATCTTTATATTTTCATAAATAAAAATTACAATTTAGGAGTATGAAAAAAACTATGAAAAAAGATAAAGTAGATAAAGGTTTTGAGTTATTATATGATAATCTATCATACAGAAGAAAATTTATTAGAACTATTTGGCTTATTCCTATTGGAATCATAGTTGGTATTGTTATTACTTATATAAGTATCATAGTTTCAATATTTTATTGGGTATGGTTTACTATAAGTGCAATTAAGCAATTTAAAGATAATTATACTTCGTGGAAAAAAGAAACAAAAAAATAAATTACAATTAATGTATTGTATAGTGAGTTGTAAAAGAAAGAATGATAAACTTGAAAAATATAATAATAAATATTTATTATTATATTAGCTTAATGTTAATAATATTTAGAATGATGTGAGGGTACAAAAATTTAAAAGAAGAATTTTATTAAAAAGTTACAAAAATTGTAACTTTTTTTGAATTTTAATCTCTATCTTATAGAAGGAATAAAAGCATTGGTTTTAACTAAAAAACGTCATTGGTTTTTGACAGTTTGTTGAATATTATATACTTTTATGCTATTATCGTATTAAATTAAATGTTTGGAGGAAAGATTATGAATAAAAAAATAAAAGTAACACTTATTTTTGTAATTATAATATTATTAATTATTGCTTCAATTATAGGTATTAATGTCAATTTATCTAATAAAAGCAATGAAAAATATGGATATTGGATAACAGATAATGAATTTCTTTATGATAAAGCAATTGAATATTTAAAAGAAGAAAAACTTAAAATAGCGCATGATAAAGATAAAGAAGATTATCAGATATTCTATGACTATGAAGGATTTGGAATAAAAGAGAAAGATAACAAAAAATATGCTTATATGTATATCTTAGAAGAGTCATATTATATTAAACATGAAAAAATTCGTAGTAGTGAAGGTAGTTGTATGCCATATAAATTTATTTTTGAAAATAATGAAGTTATAGGCTATGAAAATCCAAAAGATGGTTCAGAATATGCAAACTCTATAAAGGAAATGTTTCCAGACGATATAGAAAATGAAGTAATGAGATATGAATTTAAAGACGCAAAATTAAAAAAGAGAGTGGAAGAACATTATTCATATTTAGAATCTACATTGATTGTAAATATGGATTATGATGAAGATATAATCGTTGCCTATGGTATTTATGGAGGCAATATAACGAAGTCAGAAGCCAATACAATAAGAGGAAAATGTATAGATGGATATGGAGATATATATGAATATAAAATTCCATGTAATGAAAACCAAGAACTTTTAGTAGAGATTGAAGGTATTGATAAAAATATTATCTCAAAATATCAGGGAAACAAAATTGCTTCTATTTCTATTGAAGACCTAAATACAATAAAGAATAACTTAAATAATCTTAAAGAAGAATATTCGAATACAAAGACCATAAATGAAGATATGCAATTATCTTTTGTTAAAGTTTCGCATAAAAAAAATAATGATGATAATATGCTAGTTTTAGATTATGAAAATAGTAGTTTAATGGATTTACTTGTAGATACATATAAAGTTAGAAAGGAAAATACATCTGAAGCAAGTAAAAATATTCTTAATGTATTAACAAAATATAATTTATCTATATAATTAGATATAACTATATCAAATGGATTTTTTTATGATTATTCTTTTACAAGGAGGAAAATAATGTATGACATAAATGATATTTGCAAGAAATATTATAATACAGTATTTAAGTATCTGATGAGCTTATCGCATAACACTAATTTGTCAGAAGAATTAACACAAGAAACATTTTGTATAGCAATTAAAGAAATTGACAAATTTAAAGGTAATTGCACAGTATGCACATGGTTATGTATAATTGCAAAGCATTTATACTACAAAGAATGCAAGACAATTGAAAAATTTAAAGTATCAGAATTAGATGAAAAAGATATACAAGAAATATCATTTGAAGAAAAGTATATTATAAATGAAGAAAAAATCGAATTATATAAAAAATTGCAACATTTAGATGAGGTTACTAAAAATGTAATATATTTAAGATTATTAGGTTTTTCTTTTAAAGAAATCGCTGATATTACAGGAAAGAATGAATCCTGGGGGAAAGTTGTTTACCATAGAGGAAAAAAAGAACTAGAAAAACTTTTAAAAGGAGGTATTATAGATGAATCCCAATAATACTTGTAGCTTAATAGAAGATTTATTGCCTTTGTATGTTGAAAACTTGGTTAGTGAAAAAAGCAAGAAAGAAATAGAAGATCATTTAAAGAAATGTGATAGATGTTCAGAAATATTAAAAAGCATTAAAGAAGAAAATAAATTGTTTTTAAATGAAGAGCTTCTTACAAAAGATATAAATAATAATACAGAAAAAGAAATAAAGTGTATTAAAAACATAAAAAGGAAAATAGTAATTAAAATAATAACTACTATGTTAATAACTGCTATTACCATAATTGCAATATTTGGTATATATATATTAAGTCCATACAGATTTATAAAGAATGAAGATGGAAAATTACTTTTGTATAACTTTAATACAGGAAATATAAAACAAGGATTAGATAGTACAAACATGCTTGCAACATATACTATAGATGATAATGAAAAAAAGATTGATTATAGCATTATATTTACATTTGATAAAAATAATGTATGTATAAATGCTAGGACAGTAATTAGCGGATATAAAGAAAATGAACTAATTAATTTTAAGCGTACTTGGGAAAATTCTGTTACTGTTTCTAATGTAAAAATCGAACAACAAAAATTGTATATAAATGATAATATCTATGTAGGAAAGGAAAAAGAAAATATACTTGAAAGTTTAAAAGAGTATGATGCAAAAATAATAGAAATATAGAAGAAGGGGACCCAAATTTGAGTCCCCTTTACTATCACAGAATGTCAAAAACTTAGTTAGTTACGAATTTGCCGTTGACTTAATAAATCCAGACTTGAATATTGCCTGTGTTAGAGTTGTTATGAACATTAATTTTGATGGTATAACCACCAGCACTAACATTCCACATAGCAATGTTTTTTACTTCCGAATTAGGCCCTAAAGTTTTGGTGCATTTCACATCATCACCATAGCAAACGCTAATGTCGATTGTTGCATTAGATGAGAAACCGCTGGTCTTTAAAGTACAACCAGCCCAAGGGCTATAAGAGCCGTTGACATCAACAACGAAAGAACCTGTCCCAGATCCTGAAACATTAATGGACCTGTATCCAGACAAAGAGCCTCTTGTCTGGGGACCATCATCAGTCACATCAACAATCTGTAAGTCACCAGAAGTGACTTCAATAGAGTTGGAAGTTGCAGGAGCCACCGGGGCTTCAGGAACTTCAGCCGCAAAGGCAGGCACAACCGCTGTAATAGCAAGTACTGCTGCCATACACATACCAATAAGTCCTCTTTTTGCGAATTTTAACATAATGATTTCCTCCTTAAAATATGTGCGACATTCTGCAATAGCACCATAAAAAGAATTTAGTACAAATTCTTCTTACGACTATCTAACACTCGAATACTTCTTGAAGTGTCTTACATAATATACCATTTTTTTTCATAAAGGTCTATACAAGGTGAAATAAGGGGAAAAATTCGACATTTTATTAAAACATAATCAAATATTATTTAACACAGTTAATATAACTTGTTTTGGTGTAGGCTTTATATCTTCTGTCAAAGAAAAGTATGTTTCTAATCTTGAAAAATCAGCTTCATAATACATATAATTAATGGATTTTAAAATATTCGATTTTATATTTTCACTAGTTGTACTGTGTTTCCTAGCAATAATAGAATAAATATCTTTAAGATTACTATTTTTACAATAAAATTTCAAAATTAAAATAGATTCAGTTATATATTTTGTACCATTATGTCTTACATTAAAACCAAGATACATTAGCTCTTTTAATATTGCTAATTTGGTGTTTTCAAAAGTATCGGATAAAGATATATATTTATGTATATAATATGATAACAGAGTTAATTTATCTAATGAAACACATTTAAAATTTTTTAAAGTTAATTTATCGTAATCATAAAAATCATTTACAAGAATTATTGGTATAAAAGTTAGATTCTCTTTATAAAAGTTTAAATCAAACATATTATTTTCCCAGATTATCAAATTTATATCATGTTCACTAAGTATTAATTTAGCTGATTGTGTATCATTTGCTAACAATACCGAAATATTGTTACTAATATTTAAAGTTATAAAATTTGAGATAATAGTTATAGTTTTTAGTTTATTTGTTATTAATAGTATTTTCAATAATAGATCCTCCTAATATAGACTCATATGATAGAGAATTAAAATATAAAAAAGTTACATTTTATTGTAACTTTTTTTAAACTTCTATCTCTATCATATAGGAGGAGCAAAAAATGGATGATGTTATTTTAAAATGTAATAAGCTTTACAAAAAAATGGGAAGAAAAGATATTCTAAAAGGCATATCACTAGAGGTAAAAAAAGGAGAAATTGTGGGATTTATAGGACCAAACGGAGCAGGCAAAACCACAACAATTAAGTTAATATTGGGATTACAAAAAATCACAAAAGGATCTGTACAAATTAATGGATATGATATAAGAAAAGAATTCATAAAAGCAATTGAAAAAGTAGGTACTATTGTGGAAAGTCCAGATTTATACATGTATATGTCAGGATATGATAATTTAAAAATTTCTAAAAATTATTATAAAGGAATTAATGATAGTCGAATAAATGAAGTAACAAAAATAGTAGGCTTAGATAATAGAATATATGACAAAGTATCTAAATATTCTTTAGGAATGAGACAAAGGCTAGGAATTGCACAATCAATATTACATAATCCTAATTTACTAATTTTAGATGAACCTACCAATGGATTAGATCCAGAAGGGATTATAGAGATAAGAAATTTAATAAAAGAATTAGCGCATAAAGAAAAAATAGGAATACTTATTTCTAGTCATAATTTAAGTGAGTTAGAAAATATTTGTGATAAAGTTTGTATTATAAAAAACGGAGAAATTGTTGAAGAAACGAATATTGAAGGATTAAAAAATGAAATAATAGAAGAAAGTTATATTTTAGAAATAGATAATTCACAAAAGGTTAAAGAAATTATAAAAAATAGATGTGATATTTTAGATAAGGAACATATTAAAATATATGCAAATAAAGTAGAACTTCCTGCTATTACTAAAGAATTAGAAAAAAATCAAATTACTGTATATACAATAACAAAAGAAGAAATAACATTAGAAGATGCTTTTCTAAAAAAGATAGGAGGAAATAATATTGATTAGATTAGTAAGAAATGAACTTTCAAAGATTTTTAAGAAGAAAGTAATATATATATTATTCACAATAATAGCACTTATAATAATTGCTAATACTATTATTGGCACAAATATTTATGGTGGGATTGTAATAGATCATACTGAAGAAGTAAGGCAACAAGAACAAATAGAATTAGGAGATAAAATTCAAAAACTTGATAGTGTCAAAAATATAGATGAATATATAGAAACAAAAACAAAATTAGATATAGTAAACTTAGAAAGAGAATATCCATTGGGTTCTTGGCAAGAACAAGCCATTGTAAAATGTTCGAATAAAATAGAGCAAATGATAAAAGAAATTAATATTTATACATATCAAATAAAGGATAACGAAAAACTTGAAAAAGCAAAAAAAACATATGATAATTTTTTTGAACCATTAAAAGAAAATAAATGGAGAAATTTTATAAATCTTCAAATAAAAGAGTTAGAAGATAATATTGAAAGCATTGAGAAAGAAATAACAAAAGTAAAAGATAAAGAACAGAAATACAATCTTATAAATCAGATGGAACAATATAAATTTGATTTAGAATTTTTAAAAATTAGATTGGAACAAAATATTAGTTATGAAAAAAGTGACAGAAACACATTAATAGAAGAATATAAGTCTGGCAAACAAATATTAAAATTTCAATCAAAAAGTTATGAAGAATGTAATTATAAAGAAAAACTACAGTACAATAAAGTTCTGGCAAATGTAAATGAATTAGAATATAAAATATATAATAATATATCTACAATTGAACCAGATAATGCAAGAGATATGTTAAATAATACATTTCAATTTTACGAAATACTGATAATTTTAGTAATTGTTGTAGTTTCAGGATCTATTGTAAGTGATGAATTTAATAAAGGAACAATAAAATTATTATTAGTAAAACCACATGAAAGATGGAAAATTCTTTTATCAAAGTTAATAGCAGCTATAGTATTAACAATAATATTAATTTTATTTATAATAATGATTCAATTTTTAACAGGTGGATTTGTATATGGATTTGAAGATTATGGAGAACCTTTAATTCAATATAATTTTAATACACAGAATGTTATGGAGATAAATGTATTTTGTAGTGTAATTATTTTAATGTTAGCAAAAATACCTATGTATTTATTAGTTTTAAGTATTACTTTTGCAATGAGTACAATATCTTGTAATACAGCACTTTCTATAGTTGTAGGAATATTAATATATTTATCTAAAAATGTAATTTACTTAAATGAAAATACGCAGTTTTTAAAATATCTATTGCCTGTAAACTGGGATTTTACAATGTATTTGTATGGAAAATTACCAGAAGTATCTTTTTTAAAAATTGATTTATCTATCATGATTTGTTTAATAAGTTTTATATTAACTATGTTAATAACATTTAAATGTTTTAAAAATAAAGATATAAAAAATATATAAAAAGTTAAAATGGATATATAATTCTTTGAGCAGATGATTAGTTAATAATTGTCTGCTTTTATAATAATATAAGTAAAAATAATATAGTAATTTGAATCGTACTTTAATATTACAAAAAAGATAGCTTCAATGCTATTTTTTATCACATAATTAATCTATTAATTTCCTTACTTCTTTATTATAATCAATATCTAAAACATCGCACAATGCAATTAATTCAAAGTCTTTAACAATACTTAGTCCCATTTCCATTCTATATAATTCAACTCTATGTATATATACTCCATGTAATTGTACTCTTCTACAAACTTCTTCTTTTGAATATCCTTTTTTCTTTCTATGCTCTAGTAATAGAGTTCCAATTACATTTGCTTTATTCTCATACTTTTTCAAAAAAAATCCCTCACTTACCTATTTTTATTGATTTTATTACAAAATTTGTGATAGAATGTAACACAAACTTACGGTATTGATATTATTTTTAGAGAATTTTTAAAAAATATGTATGAAAGGAGGAAAAAAATATTGAAAGTAAATGAATATGTTATTGTATATTTTGATGGCAAGAATACAACAACTACAACATGCAGATCTGCTTTAATTCTTGAATATATAGAAAAAATTATGAAACAATATGACAATGAAATAAGTATATATATTCAACCAAAAGCTGAAGAAATTGCCAAAGTAGAAAAGCAGAAATATTATAAATCAAAATATGTATTAGCAAGTAAAAAATATAAACAAGGGAAAATAGATAAAAAAGAATTTGAAGATGATATAAAGAAATTAAAAGAACTAAAAAAAAAATGTATAACAAGATTAGAATATGAAGAAAAATATAAAAATTATCAAAATAAAAAAAACACTAACAATATACCCCCATATAATGTTAGCGATTAAGTAATTATTTTGTGTTTAACAAATAAGTAATCATTTGATTTATAACGGACTTATCTCTATCACTTAAAAGTTCGTATTTATCAATAATATCTGGTGATTTAATGATATCTTTAAATAAGCGTACAGAAGAACATTCAGCAGTATTACAAATATTTATTGCAGTTTCTAAACTTATACCAACTTTTCCAGTTTCAACTTTAGATAGAAATTGACTATTTATATTTAATTTCTCTGCAAAATCATCTTGTGTTAAATTTATGCTGTTCCTAATGTCCTTAATATTTTGTCCTAATATTGGATTACCTGTGCAGCTATCTGATACATTATTCATTATCTCACCCCTATTTAATAGTATAACGGAGAAATTCCAAAAAAAGAATATTTTTACAAGTCTATTTTTGAATGGCAATTAGACTTGACAAGTCGAGTAAAAAGTGAAAATAATATAAAATATCGAAGTACTAAATATAAAAGGAGGTAAAAACTTGAACCAAGAAATCGAGAAGTTAAAAAACGAACTAGATGAAGCTGTAAATAATCCCGATTCTAATATGGAAGACTTAACTAAAATTGCTTGTAATATAGATAAAGAAATAGAAAAATTATATAAACCTAAAGTTAGCCAAGAGGAAATAGAAAAATTATTAAATACAGATCAAGCTATGATAATTATATTAAATATAAAGTCTGACTTATTAGAACACTATTATAATATTTCACTAGTGGAATTAGAAATATTGGCCCAAAATATTTATGATTATTGTTGTTTAATGGTAAATGAAATTCCAGAACAAGAAATCATGAGCTACATCACAAGGAAAAGTGCAAAATATTATGATCAATTATCAGAAGAAAGCAGAGAAAAAATGACAATAGAATTTAATATTAAGTTTTTTCAGCACTTAATATCAAAATATGAGAAAATTATAAAGAGTAATAAAAAATCATAGGATATAGTTATTTATACTAACAATTTCAATAAATATGCACAATCAGATACAACCCTATATATAATAATTGGTCCACTATCTAAAGAACAAAAAAATCAAATATAAAATACACATATTGATTCTTTATTACCTAGAAAGGTAATGAAAAAAATGAAAACAAAGAATAACACTAAATTTATTGACTTTTTTATAAAAAAAGAAAGAAATTTCTTATTTAACTTAAATGCTGAAGCATTTTACCATAAAGATTTTAAATTTTACATAGGATGGTTTATTTATGCCATTGATGATTATACACGAGAAGAGTATGATATCAAAGAACGATTCATATATTTTTTCACAAACAATTTTAATTTAGACATTATATTTTTTATCTACATTATGAGTGGAGATTTTAGACAAAGGGTTATAGCTGATATTGAGGAATATAAAAGAAAATATAGAAAGGAGCATATTTATGACTAATTACTACATGGACTTAACAAAAAGTATAGATAAATTAGAACTATCTAAAGAAATAAAAGAATTGTTAAAAAGTAATAAAATATGTAGCTTATATGAACTTGTAGAAAAGAATAAAAACAATTTGAAAAAATAGGATTAAATCCTAATCAAATCTCTCAAGTAGAAATACAATTACAACTTAATGGATTAGATTTGAATATGAAGCATTAAATGATAAGAATCATAAATTTTCGTAAATGAAGATTTATGATTTTTCTTTTAGGCATAAAAAAAGCAGACACATAAGCATCTGCTATAAAATTTAGTAAACAAATATAAATATATGAATCCATTTATATTTTAAACTATATATACCACTAAAACACTATAAAATCAATAGTTTTTACTCATTTAATACTTCTAATTCTGGATATGAAGTATATAAAAAAGGTATTTCACATTCTATATTTTCTAACTCTCCCCCATCAGGAAATGCTAAAATAAGTCTGTCAGCCCTAGGGAGTGATAGGGGATAGGAATTTACTAGCTTTACGATTCCCCTTTTATTTTCTTCATCTGCTACAATTATATGATATAACAAATTATCTTTTGATAAGAAAGATATTATAACAGGCTCATAGCCAAGATAGTAATTAGATAGTCTGGGTTTGTATTTACACAAGATATCTAATGCTATTAGCATTTTATCATTTATTTTTTTAGTATTATGTACAAATATCTCTCCTTTTTTACTTACCATATTGCTATCTAATACATTTTTAAAATTATTATTTTTATCATTAAATAATATTTGCAAATGGTTTAATTTAGCACAACCACAATCTTGTAAAAAATTCATTACTTTTTCTTTATCTACCATTAAAAAAACCTCCTTTTATATTATTCTCATCAAATACCCATATATTAACTTCTTATCTTGCTGTATTTCAGTAACTTTTATCAACACATTTTGCATATAATGTGGAAAGTTATTAAATTTAGCAGGTATTCTTACTAAACATGTAATTTTAGTGCTATCTAGCTGCACTATAACACCACTATTCTTTTTAGGAAATGCTATAACCTGTCCTGTATATTCTCCACCTTCAGTAATGTATTTTCTCACAGATTTATATGGATTTTCTAAAAAACATTTAGCATCTAATTCAAAGATATTGTTTTCTATATCAATATTTTTAACTCTAATCTTTAAATATTCTCCCGGAGAATACTCATCTTTACAATTAACAATATATGTGTGTTTCAAGTTTTCTGCTCTAATTACAACTTCTTTTCCATATAATTCACAAATAATATGCTTAACTCCAACTGCAATTATTCTAACTCTTGCTGCATCATTATTTTTTAATTTTGACAGTTCTAATTCAGATCGTAATTTCATAGCATCTACTCTACTTGCTATTGCAATAGAAGATATTTCATCTATTTCTAATACAATAAAGTCTATTTCAGCACCAAGCATACCACGAATAGTGGATTTATTTATTTTAGATACTCCTAAATGTGTACTAGGAATAAGTATTTTAATATCTTCGTACCAAACAACAGCACAAGGTATATATTCATTTTTTAATTTATAATATTCATCTTCAATTCCAGAAATTTTACTTGTAAGTATTCTTTGCTCATCTCTACTTCTTAAAAGTTCTTTCATTGTAAATTCACTCAATATCTCACCTCCAATTAAAAAGCATCTACCTGTTTATAGGTAAATGCTATATTTTTATATTTTTTTATAATATTAATCGTATATCATTTGGGCTTATATAATAATCTTTAGTAGTTTTTAATTTATATTCTCGTTCTAATTGTCTATATGATTTATCTGTATTTTTAAGCATATCATTTGCAAGATTCATAAGTTCATATTCATAATCAGTTCTTGATTTATCTGGGTTTAAATTATTTTTATACATATAATTTAATGTATCTTTATAACATTGTATAAAACCATATATTTCATCATTATCAGTTATTTTATCAGTTATTATTTGTTGCTTTATATTTTGTAAATCTGCATAATTTAATGTAAGTACCATAAATTGCCTCCTTAATTGCTTTTTTCTAATATATCATAAAAAAATAAATATAACAATGTTCAACTAGACTTTTATTAAAATCTTGTAAATGCTTATTTTGATAAAAATATATTAGATTTTACAAATAAATTTTAAAAGTTATCCCACCCAAGTTTTTGTTTATTTGGTGGTTTTTCTTTATTTCTCTCTTTTACTGGTGCTTTATCTGGTGTGTTTTTGGTCCAATTAGGTTTATAGTCTGACACAGGATTATCTTTTAATTTTTTAGATAATGGATGTTCTGTATAAATAACTTTATCTAAAATTAATGGTTTATTACCTCTTAAATTTACAATTAATTTAGTAGATGGTATTCGTAATATTTCATCAACATTAAGTAAGTTCCTTTTTTGTGTTGATATACTTTTTTGTCCATACTCTCCAATATCACCTTCTATGGAATTTGACTTTTTTATAGAGGTGGTCTCCACCGTTGATACACCTATTAAATCGCAGAAATATTTAGCACTTAAAACATCTGTTGTACCGTAAGCCAAGTCTTGTATCACAATTCCCTATTATTTCATCTGACAAACCATTTGGATATCTGTTTTGTATTTGTCCTATATTTTGAAAAATTGGAATTATTGCAAGCCCTCTACTTCTAACAGTACTAATCTTTTTGTTAAAATCAACAATGGCATTTTGCCCGTAAATTTGCGAACTCATCTAGTAGGAAAAATACTTCATTTTCGCACTTTCCATCAGGTCTTGAATCTGCATAGCGAACTAATTTAATAAATAAAAAGGTATAAAAAAGTGATGCTAAAAAATCTGCTGTTGATTCCATATCACTAGTAATGATATAGTAAATACATGGCTGCTTGCCAGGAAGTGTTAAATCAATGTCTGTTTCTGAAGTTAATTTTTGTAAATCTTCATTTTGGAACATTTGAAGTCTTGTTCCTAAGCCTGTGATTACACTTGCTTTTATTGTATCAGAGCCACTTGCGAATATGTTGTATGACATACGAGCTGGACTATCTGGAGATAATTTCTTGAAAATATTATCAATTTCTCCAATATCGCCATTAGCAATATATTTATAGGCATTAGTAAGATTATTTTTATCAGAGATTGTTTCTAAAAAATAAAATTCAAATGCCTTAAGCAAATTTTCTTCAGCTCTTGGCCAAAATTCATCTCCACTTTTTCCATGTCTTTGAGTGTTAGAAATGATTACATTTGCACTAGTTTGAACATCAGTTATATTTTCATTTTCTCCTAATGGATTCCATCTATCAGAGTGTCTCATATCTTTTAAATTTAACACTTTTACAACATAGCCACAATTCTTAAAATAACTTGATGTTTTTCTATAAATTTCACCGTTTTGGATCTGTTACAATAATAGATTTCTTGTATTTAGATAACTCGAGCATGTTTGTTAATAAAAAACCGAATTGTCTTCATACTTCCGAGAACTACCGAAATACACAGATATTCTTATTAAAGTAGCTTTCAAAAGGTAATCTTACAATTTTATTATTATATTTTCCAAGTATAATACCAGGTTTGACAAATGATAAGACACTAGTTATCTCATCTTCCGACATCCAATTTGCAGTTCCATGTGTTCCATCTTCTGATTTGAAATTTATGCCTTTATTTGCTTCTTGTTTTTTGAAAAGGACAAGTAATATGTCTAGCACTATTAAAATCGAAATAAGGGCAAATATGACGCAAATAAGGGTATATAAATTACCATTTAAAACAATACTTTTTCCAAAACATTCACTTAATACTAAAAAGTAATTTTTTATATTACAATCTATAACAATATTTAAGATTAAACAAAAAAATAAAAATATGTAAAAACATATCTTTTTAATCATAGACATTTCGTTCTTTGTCAATATAATCTTCTAAATCTACTACTATAAAACGAGCAGATGGAAGTTCTTTTTGTATTTCCTGCTTTAATTCGCTAGTACATATTATATCTGCATTTTTATTCTTGTTTTCTCTTAAAAAATATTTGATTCTATTGATTTTCTCTGTATCTAAAAAGTAAAAGAATGATATATATTTATTTTGATAGTCAGTATAATCACAAAAGTTATATTCAGCGATATAAACCTTATTTTTATAATATTTTTCAATTATTTTAGACCAATTAACACTATTTAGATATTTTAGTTTTTCTCTATTTTCTTCTTTATCTTCTATAACTAATACTTGATTATTGCCAAAAGCAAAATCCTGTATATTGATTCGTTTTATATCATCTATTAGTACAATGATATTTTTGTATTTATGTTCTTTTTGAATATCATATATGACAGACATTATATATTTATTATCGTGATCAGATGATATATGATAACTTAAATAATAAATGCCATTTATATTTAATATTCCAATAAACTTTCGTGCTGTTATTGTAAACATTTCTTTATCTTTCATTGTAAAAGATGGGGTAAAGTCTACTGTACTACATTTATGATAAAAAGCACCTAAATTGCTAATATATAAAAGCCTTGATAAATATTTTTTATTTCTATTGATTGGAGTATATTCAAAATTGAATAATTTAGCATATTCAATACCTAATTCATCTAAAACTAAAGTAAGTTTAGTTCTCCTTAAATATTTCTTTTCTACAAGGCTAGTAATTCTTTTTCTATAATATTTCTTAGTGCTAAAAAAATACTTTGCATCATTTACTGACAAGTATTGAAACTTTGCAATAAATTTTATCAAAGCAATTTCTTCATCACCATTCGGAAAGTAGTTCAAATAAATCACCTCCCAAAATTAAATTAAAAACAAATCTTTAATTGAACTTTGGTAGGATATTCGACAGCTATCGCAGTCGCCTACCTACCTCCACGCGTCAAAGTAGGGAATGAATCTCTTGTAATACTTGATTTTACTACATTTTAAAATTTCTCTACCTGTCGCAAAATTTTTCTTTTAATTCTTCAAAAATTCTCTACTTTTACGAACTGTATTTTTTCAAAAAATTATTAACTTTTTGTGCTTCGAAAACATAAATTTCAGTATGTGGATTTTCAGAATATTCTCCTTTGGCACAATAAAACATTTTTGTCATATTATCATCTTGAATAACATTTGACATTATTAAAGCATCTGCAATAGGTTTAATATATTTATTATCAATGTCCCAGCCAAGTAATTTATCATAAACTTTTATATAAATAAAAACCTCATTTCCAAACTGATTAGCAAATGGTTTTGTAACTTCTGCTACATTTAATAATATTCTCTTATGAGTATGAGTTTTAAGATTCTTAAAAGATGGCATTACTTCTGGGACATATATTTTTAATATATTATCATTTAGTTCTGCTTTATATTCATTATCAATAGTTTTAATTTTTTCATATTCAAACTCCACATTTTTGTTGTATATTTTTATTTCATTTAATATTTTATATCTAGTCTTTTCAAAGTTCCTTAAAAAGTTTTCTATTTGTAAATCTGTAAGACTATTGCTTTCAATTAGTAAATCTATATTTTGCTTTAAATTCACTAAATTTTTTTGTAAATTATTATTTATAATCATAAACAAATCCTTTCTTTTGAATATTTTTGAAGGGCAATATTAAAAAGAAAACACTTGCGTTTATTCTTCTGATTCTATGAGTTCATCATATGCAGCAAAGATCTTTTCTGTAAGCTCTGTTCTAACATCAGAGTTTAAAGGATGACATACATCTCTATATAATCTTTCTCCATTCCTTAATCTTCTTGAAGGCATTGATATAAACCTTCCATTTTTTTCTGTTTCAACTAATGTGATACCTCTAATAATAAATTTGCCATCTAAAATAACATTGGCATATGCAAGAACAACTCCTTTTCTTCTTGCTTTAAAAATTCTAACATCTGTAATTTCCATAAAAAAATTCCTCCTATAAATTAAATTTTGAAGGACAATTTATAAAAGAGAATTATATTATCATATTTTATTTTCCTGTGCGTGGAAGTGTTGGTTCATGTTTATCTTCTGGTATATGTGTAATTGTGGTCCATTTGCTATTTGCTTCAGCTGTTACTCCAAAATACACACCAACAGTTTTAGTATAATTTGTGAATGTATCACTTTCCTTTAATGTATCAAAAGATTTACATACCATAGTAGGTTTTGTATCTTCTTTGAAACCAACATCTACTTTACCAAAATCAAACATTGTTTCAACAATATATTCATCTTCTGCAAATTTTATTGTTGTAAAGTCTAAATCGTAATTTTCTGTTGTTTTCAAGTTTTCTTTAAATAAAACATAATCATCAGATTTATTTGTTTTATAATATACATTATAAGTTAAGTCTTGATTCCATGTTCCTGTTGTCATAGTTTCTAGTCTTATATAATCAGTAGGTATATAATCAAACCATTTAAAGTTTTCTAAATATACATTTGATGCGTTACCTACATTTGAAAATTCATAATTTACTTTATCTCCAGGCTTAATCTCTGTTGTACCTTCTTTATCAACTGTTACTTCAATATCTACACTATCATTTTCTATTGTTAATGGTACAATTTCATTATTTTCTACTATTTCAAATTCATAAGTATTTTCATTTAGTAGGTAATAAACTGATCCAGTAGAAAGTTCTTTTGCATAATATTTTCCATAAGGGATAAGTTCAGACTTTGCTTTTCCTGTTTCATCTGTTGTAATTTGTGCAATTTCATTATTTTCCATATCATATATTCCAAATGTTACATCTTTTAAAGTATCTTTAGTTTTACTATCTACTTTTGTAATTTCTAAATAGCCTTTGACTTTCTCATTTTTCATGTCATATTCTAAATTTAATATTTTTACATCTTGACCTTGATATTCGCTATTTACAGTTATTACTTCATCACTTAAAATATAACCTTTTGGAGCTTTAGTTTCTTTTATTAAGAAATCTAATAAAGGTAAATCTGTTTTAAAAGTTGCTTTTCCATTTTCATTGCTTGTTGTAGTTTCTATTAGTTCATTTGCTTTTAGGATTATTTCACCTTTATAATTCATTATATCTTCTTTTGCATATAAGCTAAATTCTGCACCTTCAAGTAATCTTTCATCATCTTCATCTTGTTTATATACATTTATTTCTAATTTTTGTCTTTCATTAACAAAAGAAGTATTATCAAATACTATTGCTGTGTTTTGATCTTTATATTTTAGTGATACATTTTTTATTTCATCATTTAAAACAAATCCATAAGGAGCTTCAATTTCCTTTACAGAATATTCACCTAGTGGTAATTCCTTTGATGTTGCTTTTCCATCATCTTTTGTTGTAATTGTATCTACTATTGTTCCTTTTTTATATATTATTGAACCATCATTTGAAGGCTCATAAATATCTTCTTTTGCAATTATTTCATATTTTGCATTAGCAAGACCTCTTTCTTCATATACAAATTTTCCATCTTTATAATCTGCTAATACTTCACCTTTCTTTTCAACATTTATCTTTCCTTTAACTGATGTATCTTTTTGTATAACTGTAATTACTGGTGTTTTTCCATCTTCTAATGTTTTATAAGCAGTATTAGATGTAATTCTAAATTTAACTGGATCTTTACTAATTAGATAACCTTTTGGGCTTTTTTGTTCTTCTAACTGATAATTTCCAACTTCCAATTTATCTCCTGTCATTACTCTACCTAGTTCATTTGTTGTCCAAGAATCAATATAGTGTGGTAGAGGAGACCAGTTCCAATATCCAAAGTATTTTCCTGTGTCTAAATTCTTTATTTTGAATTTTGCACCTTCAATTTTTACAACCTTTCCTGTTTCTGCATCTTGTTTTACTATTTCTAAAATTGAATTAAAAGAAGTATCATTAAATATTCTCCAAGTTTGTGGCTCTGCACTATCTTTTGTTATAACAACTTTGAAATCATCAACTTTATATTTATCTTCAGGTACTTTTGTTTCTCTTACAACATAAGTGCCGAATGGTAGTCTTTCACTTACTGCATAACCTTTATTGTCTGTTACTAATACTTTAGTTGTTTTTCCATCTGCATTTTTTGCAATAGGTGCTTTTTCCCAAGAACCATATTGTTCAATATCTTTTTGTGCTTTTATAGTAAATTCAGCACTAGGTAATAAATCAGCTTCACCTGCTTCATTACTTGATATTTTTATAATTTGGAAAGGTTGAGATATTACTCTTTCCTTAACAGTTTGTTTTTTAGTAACTATTTTTACATTTTGACCTTCATATAATAAATCAAAATTATATACAGTAGTATCTAATGTATACCCCTTGCTTGGCTTAATTTCTTTAATGTAGTATTCACCTAAATATAAATTATTTAAAGTTGCATTTGCTTCCTTATTTGTTACTAATTCTCCAACTTTTACATCTGTATTATAAATCATACTGTTATCTGCTGGATCAAGAATAGGAGTTCTTGCATATACTCCATAAACAGAACCTTCAAGAGTTGCCTCTCCTTGTGGTTGTTTACCTGTTTTGACATCTTCTTTTGAAATTGTAATACTGCCTTTTACTCTAGTGTTTATTACAGAAATTTCATAAGTTTTTCCGTTTTCAACAACTCCAATATTCTCGCTGACTTCGACTTTTATTGTATATTTATTAGGTGCTTTTTGTTCTTTTACATAGTAAGTACCATAATCTAGTAATTCTGATATAGCAACACCATTTTCATTTGTTGTTATACTTGTTACTTTTACATTATTAGTATTGTAAATGTCAAATACAGTTCCAGCCTTTTTTACTACTTTATTACTTTCAGCATCTTTTTTTACTACTTGTATTTTGCCCTGTTTCCAATTATTAATTGCTTCATAAGTTGTAGTTTTTGCAGGTTGTATTTCCACATTTTTTATAGTTGTATCTAATATTAAATGTTCAGGTACTGAAACCTCTTGAATATATATTGTTCCTTTTTTTAATTGATCGATTGCAACTTTTTCATTTGAACCTGTTGTATATGTCCCAATAGGTTCTGACATATCTGCATTACGACTAATTTTAAATGTTGTATTAGGTACATAGTTTCCCTTATTATCTTTTTTTGCTAATTCTAATTTTCCAAACAAATTAATTTTTAAATCTAATAGCATTGTTACTGGATCATTATAATCAAGTGCATATAATTGATTTTGTACTCCAGAATTAAAAACAAAATATACAGTTGTGTCTTTATCTGCTGTTTCTTCTTTAATGATACCCCAGCTTTTCATTGTGCTTTCTGATATTTTATAGGTTTCTCTTGTGCAATTTTCATCTACTGTAATTGATAATGTATTTTGACCTTTTGTATGTGCAACTCTTATTCCATCTACGGTTTTATCAAAACTTACATAGTCTTTTAATACATTATTTGAATCACTAATTGTTTTTGATTCTCCAGCTTCTATTACTATTGTGTCATTTATAAAGCTAGGTTGTTTTCTTATATTATTTATTTTTGAATTTACTTCGTTCTTAAAATTCACATAACTATTTTGAATACTTGAATCTCTAAATGTTGCATTAGACTGTCCTAGTGCTTCCCATATCATTTGTTGAGTAAACACATAATCCATTTTTCTACTATTATCTGCCATAATTCCACCATCAACAGCATAATTACCATATTTACTATACCATCCAAAATATGCTATTCGACAGGCTTGTTTCATCTTTTCATCTGTTGGTTTAGTATGTGTTGCTGTATGTATTTCTCCTGTTGGACTGTCTACTCCATGTTCACAACAAAATACTGTAAGTTTTTCTCCTGTTGTATAATGTACTAATCTTCTTATTAACATTCCTACACTTGTTTTATTGTCAGTTGTATAAACTCCTGAATCCCATTGGCCTGATACCCACTTGCCAGTACCACTACTTGATACTGCGAATATAGGCTGAACTGTACCAAATAATGTTATTATAATATACATTATTGCTAATAATTTTCGCATTTTACTTTTTTCTTTTAACATATATAAAATACCTCCTAACTAAAAAGAGAACAATTTTCTTGTTCCCTTTAATATTTATTTTTATCTATAATAAAAATTTATTGTCCATTTTTTACATTGTGGACATGTCCAAATTTCATAACCTGAAGGACATTCTTTTAAATATTTTTCTTTTGTAATTTTATCATTTTCCCATAATTTGCCCCATTTTTCTAGTTGAGAATTGTAATAGTTATCTGCTTGGGCTTTTGTTTCAAACCATAGGCCTGTATTTCCTGCACCTATTTTATGATTATTTCCATCACATTCTTTTTTTTCTGCAACTTTAACCTCAACTTCAATATAGTTGTTTTGGGGTTTATCAGTTTTATCCTGTGTTTCTACTTTTTGTGGCTTAGATTGTTTAGTTTCTTCCTTTTGATTATTAGTTGCCTTTTGTTGTTTTTCTTGATCTTTATTTGAATTTTTTATTGTTTCTTTCTTAGTTGTAGTTTTATTATTATTTGATGTTGTTTCTTGCTTTTGAGGAGGTTTTTCTTCTTGCTTTATATCTTCTTTTACAGCAGATTCAACATCCTTTGCTTCTTGATTAGAAAAAATAGTTTCTTCTATTTGAGTGCTTTCTTGTAATTCATTTGCTATAAATTTAGAATTCTCTAGTATTTCATTTGAAGATTCATCTTGAATAATATTATTTTCAAAACCAGATGCAATTTTTAGGTTATTGAGATTTAATAACAATTTTCCAATAAAAATTGAAATAACAACAATTAAAACTATAATAATACATGTAAATTTTTTCTTATTCATATGATATCACCCTTTCTATATTTAGGATAACATCTTTTATTTTTGTTTGACAATGCTGAAGTAAGAAAAATTTTTTATAGCTCTAACGCTTGCACACAAAGCCTTAACGATGTTTTCCCTTTAACACAAGTTATAAGTGTTAATGTATTTTCTTCTGTATTTTCTAAATTAGACCAATCAGTTTCATTAATTTGAGTAACACTATTTACATAGTATTCTCTAGTTCCAAGAAAACTGATATAAGAAATTTTATCTCCTGTATGTAAAGTATGTAATTTAGCCCAAAACTTATTTGTGTTATGTGCTGCTAAACATACATTGCCATTGTAATATGAAGAATTTTCAAAATGTCCAACTCCTTTAGCAAGAGTGGCAAGAGATGTACCTTCATAAACAAGTCCTTCAAAGCCAATTTGCTCAATTTTGATTACTCCTACAACACTTTCACCATCAATTTGTAATAGTAAGTCATCTGTATTTTCATTATCTAACCTGTCTTGAATATTCTCATCAGAGTATATTTCTACAACATTATCTACTTTTGCCTTATTGTTTAAATATTTTATGATAAAAAAAGTAGATATGATAACAATAATAACTAAAACTACTATGACAGATATTGTTATAGCCCTTTTAATATTTTTGCTCAATACTTAAACCTCCTTTCTTTTAGCGATAAAATAGAACTAGTTTGCATCTAGTTCTAAAATATCTTTTATATATTTTGAAATTTCAGAAAACATACTTGGATTCGTAATTTTTTTAGTTACATCTTCCAAAGAAAAAGGATCAAGAACAATATCATAAATGCCTAATGTTAGTGCTTCTTTTAATTCTTTTACCTTATCATTTTCTAAAATTAAAATAACTTGTATATTTTTTTCTCGAACTTTAAACATAAAGTCTTTGAAATTGTATTTATTGGGTTGTAATGTAGCAATTAGAGTTGTTGCATCTTTTTCTTCTAAAACATAATCTGGATAATAGACAATTCTACTATCTTCAATTCGCTTGTTTAAATCTCTGTCTAATTGTTCATTATCTGTAAATATTAATACCATTTTTTAATTACCTCCTTCAAAATAATCCATTGGATTGGCAAAGTTACCATTGATTCTAACTTCAAAATGTGCATGTGGTCCTGTTGAATATCCTGTACTTCCGTACTTTTAAAACTGCCTGTCCTTGTTTTACAGTTTGATTAGTTGTAACCAGTAATTGTGAGCCATGAGCATAAAGTGTAACAATACCATTCCCATGATCTATCATAACCATATTTCCATAAGAATTTGAATATGTTGCAGTAATTACTTTACCATCTGCCATTGCCACAAAGTTTGCACCTGTTGGAGCTCCGCACATCAGTACCAGTATGGAGTTTATATGCTCCTGTAATTGGATGCACTCTCATACCAAATGGAGAAGTTATTGCAGTATAGCCAGGTGTAGGCCAAGTAAACATTCCTTTAGGAACTAATTCTTTACCATTAGTAATTATTGTACTTGATGAGCTATTTCCTTGAAGCCAAGCTGTATTTTCTTTACCTTCATAATAACCACTAGATGCTTGAATAACAACTTGTACATCTGTATCAATATCTTCATCTCTTATATGCAAATTATTTTTTAAATATTTTTTTAATCTTTCGTATTTCTCACCAATAAGTTCTTCGCCTACATAAACCTTTTTAGTAGTCTTTGTATTACCATCTGTTATAGTTTTTTCTTCGTAGTTATATTTATAATGTCCCATAATAGTATCGCTTTCTACTAATAAATATACAGTTTGTTCGCTAGTAGTTGTATTTGTAGTTTCATTTCCGTTTTTCATCTTTTGTTGTAGTTGTTGTTTCAGTTTTAATTTTATAGGTTTCATATTTAAAAGTGCTTTCAAAATGTTTAGCAACTTTTTCAAGTAAATTTGCATCTAATTTACTACCATCTGACATATTGTGAAAAGCCATTAGTGCATATAAATGGGACCATTGTATTTGCTTGTCATTTTCTCTGCCATCCATATCTAATAGGCTAGTAGTGGAATTTCCATCTAAAAAGTTATGACACATATTTAAAAAACTAGCTTTATTATTACATGATGTTCTAATTTCTTTTTCTTCTTGCGACATAGAAGATTCATCTTGTTGCACATCATCTACAAAAATTGCATCTATAACAGTACAAAATGCAAACAACAATACAAGAAATATAATAATGTATGGTAAAAATGGTTTAATTACAGAGAAAGCTACTTTTTTAAATTTGTTTTTTGCTTTATTTTTAGCTTTATTCTTTAGGCTCATTTTGATCACCTAATTTCCTAGCATTGTTTTCATTAGTAAGTTTTTGAATATTTTGCATATATTCTACATTTTGATAATTAGATTTTTTATTTATTTGCTTATTGCTACCTTTATAACTACTAAAATCACCTTCAGCCATTTTAGCACCAACACTTAAATATGTTTTTGTTGCTTTAAATCCTGTTTTTGCAACTTTACCAACTACTGATTTTGGAGTATTTTTTGTTCCATTTGAAATATTTTCTATATTTTTTCCATTAGATGTAGGAATTGAAATATTATTAGCATTTGTGTTTGTATTTTCTTTTGGTAAGACTGTTCTAATAGGATTTACATTTCCATTGTAGTCTTTTTCAGGGCTTAAATTCATTGATGGATTTACAACTGATTTTGCTCTATCAATAAAACCTTTTAAACCACCATTATTGCCATTGTTACTATTATTGTTTGATGATGGAGTATTAAATTGTTCTTTTATAGCACCTAAACCGAATCCAAGCATAGCACCCATACCAACTACACGATTTGTCATTTGTTCATTATCTACACCTGCAATTCTACTAGTTAAGTTTTGGAAACAATTTTGCAAAGCATCTGCTAAGGGTAAAATCATCATAGCCCATATTAAAGAAACTGCCCAGCCACCACCAGATGGCAAGAATGCAAGATATATAAGGAATAAGAAACAATATATAAATTGCATAAATATATTCATTATAATTTGACCAGCCCATATACTTGCTGCTGTTACATTTTTATTTATAATCCAAAGTCCAGCTGCAACTGGTGTAAATATAGCAAATATGATAATTGTAAATTGTCTAACAATAAATTTTATATTTAGTTTTACAAATAAATATATAAACATTGCAATTACAAGAGCAGTTGCGATTGCATTTCCTGTTGAAATGGATGTAAGCATACTTTCTCCTAATTTATCACCTAAACTAGCATTATCTGAAGCATTAAGTATTAAATACACCATACTATTATTCAAAAATAGCATAAGTCGTATAAATATAGGAGCAAGAGCAATCGCTACACCACCAAAACAGAGTCTCATTAAACTTTCTTTTGCTTCATTTTTTCTAGCAGTATTCATACCAGCCACTATAATTTTATAGCCAAGAATAAATACCGCAATTAAAATCAGACTTCCAGAAATAGCTGAAAATATACCATACCATTTCATTGTTTTATTCCACAAATCAGGAGTAAACGGGGATAAACTATCATTTAATTTATTACCATTAAAAATTAAATCATCATAATCTTTGAATCCTACATTAGAATCTTCACCGAGTTGTAAAATCAAATACTGTCTGTGCTAGGCCACCGAATACATTCAGCAATTATTTTTTCAAATAGTGATCCATCTTCTTTTTTTACCTGTTCTTTTAAATTAACTTTATCTTCTTTGTCAGCAGCAAAGCAAATAGGGGATACTAACATAAAAATCATAATTACAATAAAAATACTTTTAATTATTTTTTTCATTGCTATTGACCTCCTTTTAAGTAAATACAAACTGTTTTTCATAGTCTGTAATTACAAATTTTATTGCTGTAACACTATTATTTAAGCTAATTACACATTCACCAGGATTAGCTGTTGTTAAAAAGTTTTTTGTTCCTTCAGACAAATTAAAAAAGTCCACAACCTCATCTACTGATCCAGGACTTTGCTTAAATAAATATCTAGTTGAACATATATTGATAATAGTTTTACCGTTCTTCACATGATAAGAATTCATCAATAAACTGACTTCCGTATGAATAATGGAACATTGTACTTACGACCGTCTACGAGCTACATTTACTAAAAACTCTGCTGATTCTTGAAACTTTAAGAATAACCAAGCTTCATCACAAACTATTATCTTTTGTTTTTCTCTATTCTTTAGTACGAACTTTTGCCATACCCAAGTTAAAATTACATAAGAAGCATATAACTTTGTAAAGTCATCTTTTATATCACTCATATCAAATGTAACAATCTCTGCATCTGAAGTAATTTTACTTTCACAATCAAATATTCCAAGAGAGTTACCCCTTAAAAATGGAACTAAAAGCTCAGATAGTTCTTCACATTTACCACGATCTTTTAATTTCTTTTGAAAGTCTGAAAGCGTAGGCATTTTCTTTGGTATTCTTCCAACAGCATATTTGCCATTATCAAGTTTTCCACCTTTTTTCTCAAAAAGTGAATTGACATCTGATGTAATTCCGTTTCTCTGCATATAACTGATTAACTATTATCTCAATTTCTGTAATCTCTGTTCCGTTTAGAGTTCTACCCTGATAATTTCTACAAATTGTACCAAGCAGACCTCTTATTTCTGCAACTTTATCAAGTATATTTAAAAATTGTTTATTGCCTTTTGTATCAGGTTCTAACTCAAAGGGATTTATTCCAGCAGATTCGCCTTGCCTAATCTTTATTACTTTACCACCAAGCATTTTAGTAAGCCCAGTATATTCACCTTCCACATCTATAAAGAATGCTCCGCAACCTGTTGTCGCTATATTTCTTGCTGTTAATGTTTTCAATGCTACTGATTTTCCACCACCAGAAGTACCGACAAATAAATACATGTGGGTTTGGTAGTGCTGGTGGGCCGAATAAATGTATCTACATATATAGGAGCATTTGTGAACATATTTCTTCCTATAAAAATTCCTTTATCGTGCGACAAGTTAGGATTTGAAATAGGAATTAATGTTGCAATACCACCGAGCCACCATATTTCTTTCATAACCTGCTATCGGTACTTCTCCGAATAGGAAGCATTGTTTTTAATCCTTCTAACTGTCTAAATGTTAGAGTTCTTATCATGGCAGTTTTCTTATTTAATTCACTATCTAATATTTTTGTTTTCTCATTTAGTTCATATAAACTCTCTGCATTTAAAGTAATAAAAATAGTAGCAAAAAATAACTTATCCTGGTTTGTTTGGATCAGCATTCTTAAATCTTCAAGATCATTAATCTGTTTTTCTAATACTGGAAGATGCAAAATATTGCCTTGTTTTGAGTATGTTGCATACTCTGATTGACTTTGTACTAGTTTTTTAGTTAATTGATTTATAACATTACCATTTGAAGATGGCTCTATTTTGACAGAAATGTTTATATTTCCAATACTAAATAAATCATCTAGCCAACTGATCCATGTTTGTTCTGGATATACAGTCATTGCAAATATACGAGAATATTTATTATATCCTAATGTTAAATAGTCTTTTCTCTCTTGCAGTTCTTCAGGTAGTAATAAGTCAGCCATTGTTGGAATGTTATTAAATATATCAATGTCTTTCTTCTTTTCTTTTTTGTTTTTTACCAACATATAAGTTTTTACCTCCTTCCTTTAAAGGACTAATGTTAAGAGCAGCATTTTTATTTAGTTCTCTATATATTAAATTGTAAAGATCATCTTCAGAAAGTGTCTCACAAACAATTTTTGCACGAAGCAAATTTCCCTTAAATGAATTAGATTTTCTTTCCAACTCTTGAACTGCATTTTCATATAATCCATCATAAGAAATAATTGCATAATTCTTTACTACTGAAATTGTACGATTTTCCATTAAATTCTCTAAATATTCAATTAAATACCCTTTATAATCTTGTATTTTAGGATTTTTAGTTTTGTTTTGCTTAATTAGAGTTATTATTTTACTTGTGTCTATAAATTCTGTTGTAGAAAAGAATTGTACTGGATAATCTATTGCTAATGCTGTTTGTATTAAAATACTTTCTATTGAATCTTGCTCTTGATTAGAAAGCATATTATAGTCTATATTCCCAAGTTTTATAACATAAGAATATCTATTGCCAAGAGAAATCATATTATCTTTTATTTTAAATTCAAGTAAATCTTCTAACTGCTTTTTAGTTTTCTTTTTACCTTTTGGTTGATTTTCAATAGGAGAACTTTGTTTTATTTTTGAATTTGCATTTTTCTTTTTATAATTCAAATAAATTACTGTTCCAATTATAAAGGCAAGAGTAAGCACTAAAAATACTATCATTAAAACCATGTGCCACACCTCCTGTAAACGAAGTTCTTTTTGCGAAATAGATATTTAATCGCATAAAAAAAGAACTTATCAAAGTTCTGCTCACCAATTTTTAAAAAGCTACATAGTAAAAAGAAAGTAGATATAGCAATTACAATAATCATTGTTAATATTTTGGGTATAGGGGTTGCAAATAATGCTAAACTTGATGCTGCAAGCATTAAATAAGTTACTTGTCTTAAACTTAAATAACCTCCAAATATTTTTTCTTCCCTTTTCATATCAAAGGGGACTTTAAACACTCTCATATTGTCGCCTCCTAACCACCAAGTAAACTACCTGTGTTGTTTGTAGCAACATTTACAATAATTCCAGCAATAATTAAACTAGCCCCAAGTATTACACCACCACCACATATCCAAGCAAGTGAGCCTATTGATTCGGATCTTTTTTGTGGGTTATTAGAATTTGCTATCATTTTTAGTGCTGCAACGACAATACTTGCAAATATTAAAACTCCACCAAGTGGCATAGCAATACTTGTTATTACTCTTTTGATATTGTCTGTTGCTGTTTGAACTTCAGCTGTACCAATAGATTCAGCAAAAACTTGACTTGCTTGCATTGCAAATAACATAGCAGTTGTTCCTGCCATAGATAATTTTGGAATTATCTGTTTTTTCCTTTTAGATAAATTCATAACTTATCAACTCCTTTTACGATTGATTTGAAAGGCTTTTCGTAAAAGGTTGCACTATTTTTCTTATGTCATATTTTTAAAATGTACGAAGATATAGGGAAGTGATAAAAAAAATACACTACCTAATATTAAACTGGGTACTGCAATTAAAAATTTTGACTTTATCTTTTGTGATTTTATCAAACACCCTATTGCAAGCATTATTAAGGAAAATATAAGTAATATTGTGAGTATAATTACTATAACCTTAAAACTTACAAAAAAGATGGAAGATACAATATTTTCAAAGTTATCTATATAATCAGTAGGCATATAATCAACTCCTTTATGTGCTATTGTTGGTATATTTATTGATAATAGTTCGTTTATAATAATTGAGTAAATCGTTAGGTGAATGTTCTTGTGCTAAAACATATAGGTTTATTAAAGATTCTCTTTTGACTTGTGATAGTAAATTATTAAAATTGCTGTTATAGATGTCATAGAGAATATATATAATTTCCTTTAACATTTGAACTTTATCTTTTTGCATAATATTCAAAATTTCTTCTGTATATAGAAATTCCAAACGATCCAAAATATCATAAAAATTTTTAGGTATTTTGTTGCTATTACTTATTATAAAATTAAATAAATCATCTATATTAGAATTTATATTATTATCCTGTACTTTTTTGTATATAGGGTATGTACTTTTAAATATATAGGGGTATGTATTTTTTTGTACATAGGGAGTGTCATTTATATAAATTCTTCTTTCTTTAATTTCTTTGTTAGTATCTCTGATCAATTCTATATATACATATTCTAACTTTTCTAAATGAGAAATCCATTGCGATACAGTATGAATCGTTACATCATACAAATTTGCAAAGTATTTATTACTAGCAAAACAATATCCCATTCTATTGGTTAAAGAAGTAATCTCACTATATATTAACTTTTCTGCTGGTTTTAATCTGTTATCATACCTAACCGTAGCCGGTATGACTGAATAATAACTAATTTGATTTTCTTCATTCACTTTTAACCTCCTTATTTTTCAATATGTTCATCTGCTTTTTTACCACAGATAATTAGTGCATATAAAAAGAGGCTAACATTAGCCCCTATAAATAATCCTAAAATAAATTGTAACATTTTTATTCAACTCCCATAAGATATATTATACATATTAGATAGATTATCTAGTTCTAAAAAGTTCTAAAATGTTCTAAAACGAATTTTTTGAGTTCTAAATGAATTCTAAAATAGTTCTAAAACAGTTCTAAAAAACTTATTTTTTAAATAAAATCTATTAAATCATTTTTTGCCTAGCAAAATATTGACTTTTTACTGAATTTGTAGTATATTTGAGTGGTACAAAATGATGCTAAATAACATTATTTAATGATGTAAGAACATAGGAGCGTATCTTTGCCAAGGT
>CAMEJH010000010.1 GCA_945919455.1 uncultured Clostridium sp.
TGAGAAAAGGAGCAGAAATTAGAGATGTTGCAGACATTCTAGGACATAGTAGAATCGAAACTACTGAAAATTATTATATAGCAAGTTCAGAAAAAACAAGAAAAGAGGCAAATAATATATTGGAAAAAATAATACAAGCTGATGTTATATATGAAGTTATAAATTATTAAAATTTTGTAAGAAGAGAAATTAAAAAAAGATTGTAATATATTGATTATATTGTTATAATAAAAAAGAAAAAGGAGGCTTGAATAAAGTGAATGATACAATAATATATTTAGTTAGACATGCTGAAACTGTTGACGAAAATGGTATTAGAAATACAAATGAGGATTCTCAAATGATTAATGAAAAAGAAATATTATCAGTAGAAGGAGAAGAACAAGCAAAAAAATTAAGTGAAAATGACGAATTGAAAAATTTAGATATTATATGGTCAAGTAGCTATACTAGAGCTAAAGCTACAGCAAAATATATTGCGTATGAAAATGATTTACCTTTTAATTTAGACAATAACTTAAGTGAAAGAAAATTAGGAAATTTAAAGGAATTAGGAGAATTTATGAAGGATAAAAGTACAAGAGATCCTTCACAAGAGCAACTATTAGATAGAACATTTAGAACATCTGATGGAGAAAGTGCAGAGCAAACTAGAGAAAGGATGAATAAATTTTTTGATAAAATACTTAAAGAATATGAAGGAAAAAGAATTGCAGTAATTAGTCATGGAGGCTCAATAAAGTTCTTTTTATTAAACTGGTGTACAGTAAATGAAAATGTTAAACTTGTCTATAACAAAAATACAATATTAAACATAAAATCGCCATGTTTGTTAAAGTTGACTTTTAGAAAAAATGAGTTGATTAATTTAGAACAAATAGATTAATTGAAAGCTATAAAATGGATTTTATTATAAGTTCATTTTATGGCTTTTGTTTAAAATTGATGTAATTATATATATTTAGGGAAATTTTAAGAGTTAATTATAAAGAATTGTTTGACAAAATTTACATAAAATAGTATAATTTTGTTGGAAATGGAGGTATGTTTATATGATAAAAAATATAGGGTGGACATTAGGAAATGACTGTCCTTGTAAGTGTAAACATTGCTATTCTTTTTCAGTTAGACAGAAAGGACAAAATTTAACAAAAGAAATAGTTGATAGGGTTATAGAACAAATTGAAAAATTAAATGTAGAAACAGTTAATTTAGGTGGTAATGAACCAATTTTTACAAATGGTTTGGATGTTAAAAAGAGTATGTTACCATATATATTAAAAGAACTAAATAAAAGAAATATAAAGGTAGGTATAACAACTGCTGGAATAAGCCTTATTGCATTAAAAAATACTTATCCAGAATGTTTAGAATTATTAAATGATGTAGATATTAGCTTTGACTCACCTTATGAAAAAGAACATAACGAAAATAGAGGTGGAGATGTTTATAAATATGCTGTTCAAGCTTTAGAGATTTGTAGAGAATATAATATTGAATCAGGAATTATAATGTGTGCAATGAACTGGAATTTTACAAAAGACAGAATTGATACATTATTAGAAATTGCAAAAAAATATGATTCCAATATAAGATTTAATTTACTTAAACCAATACAATTACAACATTTTAAACTTGTACCTTCAAAAGAACAAGTGTTGGAAAATTATAAATATTTATTTGAAAAATGTGATACTGTTGAATTAAGTGAGCCAACTTTATCAGGATTAACACAAAACAATAAAGTTAAAGGATGTGCCTGTGGAATCTATTCAATGAGAATAAATTCTATAACTCCAGATGGTAAAATGCCTGTATCTCCATGTGTATATATGCACGATTATAGAGTCGGCGATTTATTAAAAGATGATATATTTGATATTATAAATTCAGAGCAATTTAAAGCCTTTAAAACAAGAAAAGAAAATTACAAAAATATTGAAGGTTGTAAAGACTGCGATAAAGCTGAAATATGCAGAGGGGGTTGTTTTGCAATGGCTTATACATATAAAAAATGTGAAACAGGTGAAAAAGATTTATATGCAAGAGATCCATTTTGCTTTAAAGATATGGAGATTGATAAAAACATTGATTATAAAAAAAGTTGTAAGCAATTAGTACATGAAAATTATTTATGCACTTGGATAGGAAAACCAAAAAGATAAAGGAGAGTTAGAATGAAATCGGAAATTGTTGTTAGGAAAAATATGACTCTTACTAATGAAAAAGCTAAAAATATGTGTAGATTAAATTATGAAGATAATGATTTTTTGTTTACAACACAAGATGGAAGATATGTTATTATAGACAAATCAAAGCAAATTATCCATATTGAAGGAGATGATGATAACAATATTCAAGAATATCAGGAATACCTTCAAAATATAATGAAGAAAAGAAAAGATAAAATCATTTTAACAACATTATCACCAGATACACATAGAACTTCTGAAGAAAATCTAGGATTATCGTATTTAACTGCAGTTTTAAGAAAAAGTGGCTATAATGTTGAGATAATTGATGGATGGCTTGGAGGTTTAAGCGATGAAGAAGTAATGAGAAAAATTTTGACTGATAAAGAGGTAGCTATTGTTGGTGTTTCATGCTATATGTCAAATAATGATAAATCAATAGAATTAGCAAAAAGAATAAGAGAAGCTAGACCAGAAATCAAATTGATGTGTGGTGGTTTTGGACCATCATTTAATCCTCAAAAATTTGTGAAATATGGTGTGTTTGACATTGCCATGATTGGAGAGGGCGAAGAGTCAATCGTTGAGGTATCTGATTATTTTACAGGAAATTCAGATAGAAATATTGAAGATATAAAAGGTATTGCTTTTGAGAAAGATGGAGAAATAATAAAAACAGAAAAAAGAGATTTAATATCTGATTTAGATGCTATACCATTTCCAGCAAGAGATACAATGAAAATGGCAAAAGATAGGAAATCTACAGTAAACATTTTAACGGCAAGAGGATGTATGGGAAATTGTCTATTTTGCTCAGTTAATGCTTTTAATAAATTATCTAATGGAAGCAAATGGAGAGGCAGAAGCGTTGATAGTATAGTAGATGAATTAGAACAACTTCAAAATATGGGTGTTAAATACATTAAGGTTATAGATGATAGTTTTCTAGAACAAGAAAGAGATGGACAGTGGGCAAAAGAATTTAGTGAAAAAATGAAAACAAGAGGAATTGAAGTTTCTTTGAGAGGTTCTTTAAAAGCAGACCAAGTTGAAGATGAAAAAATAAAATATTTAAAAGAAGCTGGATTTCATTCATTTGCCTGTGGAATTGAAAATGGTTCAGATACAGCATTAAAAAGAATGAATAAAAGTGCTAATTTAGCAGCAAATAAAAAAGCATTAGATATATTGAGAAAACATGGAATTTATGTTCAAGCAGGTTTCATTTTATTTGATGATAATACTACCTTTGAAGAATTAAAAGAAAATTATGACTTTTTAAGAGAATATGATTGGATTATAACAAAAGGAATTTTTTCTGAGATGTTTGCAGCAGACGGAACTTTATATACTGAAAAGTTAAAAAAGGAAGATAAGATTGTCAAAAATGATGTATATGATAATAATAAATATGAAATTGTAGATCCAAAAGTGAAATTAATATATAATGCTTTAAAAAAATGGCATAAATCACACATGAAGTTATATGATATGATTATCGATCCTATTTCATCTCCAAAAGCCATTGATTCAGCTGGAGAAAAATCTTTTTATGACTTATATTATCAATTAAAGTTAAAAGATTTAGACTTTATGAAAATGGTTTTAGATAATGTAGAGAAAGGGATTACAGAGGAAGAACTTAATGACAAGGTTATGGCTCAAATTGGTAGTAATTTAGATTTTTATAGTTCAATAAATAGAAGTGGACAAGCATTGTGTGAAAAATATGACTTAAATTATGATGGTAAAGAAAATCCGTTTATAAGATAGTAAAATTTAAAAGGTTCTTTAATTTTTATAATTTAATTGTATAATGTAAAAGTAATTTTTTATATATAGAATGGAGGTAAATATATATGGCAATTATGAATGTAACTAAAAATGTTAAAAATCAATTTTCAAATGATAAAAATTTAGCTATGAGGATTAATTTTTATAAAAAATACACAACTAATAAGTATAAATTTGCAGATTGGTTATTTGATAAATATGTTTTTAAAGAAAATATGAAAATATTAGAATTAGGATGTGGAAATGGAAGTCATTGGGAAGGAAAAATTGAAACTTTGCCAGATGGTTGTAGTTTAGTATTATCAGATTTTTCAGAAGGTATGTTAGATTTAGTTAGAGAAAAATTTTCTGCAAATGAAAATGTTTCAATTAAAAAAATTGATATACAAGAAATTCCGTTTGAAGATGAAACATTTGATATTGTAATTGCAAACCATATGTTATTTCATGTACCAGATTTAAATAAAGCATTACTAGAAGTAAAAAGAGTATTAAAAGACAATGGAGTATTTTATTCTGCAACAGATGGTAATGGTGGAATGAGACCATTTTTACATAATGCAATAGTAAAATTTGAGCCGACATCTACTGCATTTACAGAACAGTTACCTTTTAATCTTCAAAATGGTTGTGAAATTTTAGGCAAATATTTTGAAAATGTGCAAAGATTTGATTATGAAAATATACTTGCAATAACTAATACACAAGACTTAATAGAATGGTTGAAATCAACTAAATCTATTTCAGGTTATTCAGATGAAAGTTTATTAAATTTATATAATTATTTTGAAGATATAAGAATAAAAGATGGTGCTATAAATATTCCAAGAGAAACAGGAGTATTTATAAGTGTTAAATAAGATTGAAAAGAGGTATTTTATATGGAATTTGAAAATTATGAAAGAGAACTTAAATATTTAATAAAGAAGAATGAAAAATATACTTCAAAACAATTTCTTGAATTTCTTTACGAAAATGGATATAAATTAGTTGAAAGCTTTGAAAAAGAAAAGCACGAAACTTACTATGATGATAATGATTTTTCTATATTAAATAGAGGAGATGTTATGAGAGGTAGCAATATGGTTACCGAACAATTTAAAGGATTTTTATATAAGACAAACAAATGTAATCCAGAAAAACCTTATGTATCTAAACTGGAGCTTGGAACTAAATTAAGAGGTCAATATAAAGATGTAAATGAATTTATTAAAGAGTTAAATATAGATGTAAAGGGTGAATTAAGCATAAAATTATTTGCAAATATGAAAAGGGAAGTAAGTATAGTAGAAAAAGATGGAGATCGTTTATATGTTTCTTATGATAAAGTTAAATATTTTATAAAAGATGAATCAAATTCGGTTTACGAAGAAATGCTTGAAATAGAAGATTGGAAAAATCCAAATACAACAGATGTAGATTATGATTATGATAGACATTTGATAGAAGTTAATAACTTGATTTCAAATGCACAACTTCCAATAGAACTTACAAAAGATAGCAAATATTTTAGAGGATATACTGTTTTAAATAACAGATAGGAGTAAAAATGAATAATTTTATAGTATTTGAAGGAATATGTTGTAGTGGAAAGACGACGACATGCAAGCTATTAAGCGAAAAAATAAATGAATTAGGATACGAGGCTGTATACAATCATGGTGCAATGACATATACTGATTTAGGCAAAAAATTTAAAGAGAATTTAGGCAAAAAAGATATGCCAATTACTGTTTCATATTTTTTTACTGATTTAATAATAAATACTAAAAATATTATTAGACCTTATTTAGCAAAGAATAATACAATTGTATTACAAGATAGATATTTTGATGCAATAACAACATATATAAAGGCTTACGGTGATTATATTAAGTCTGATTATAACATTTATGATATACCAAAAGCATTTGTAGAAAATGATATATTGGCTAAGCCATCATTAAGTGTATTTTGCATTCCTCTATTTGAAACTATAAAGGAAAGAATGGCACAAAGTAAGGAATCACCAGTACATGATTTTTATAGAGATAATCCAGAATTTTTAAAGATTGTTTATAATGAACTTGTAAGAAAAGCGAATGAATCAAAAGAAAATATAATAATTGATACATCTTCAGATTTATCGGTAGAACAAGGAATAAATAAAATATTAGAATTTATAAAAAAGTAAGAAAGAAAAGGATTGAAAAAATGTCTAAAATTAAATTGTTTAGTGGAATGGATTTTTCAGGAAAAACTACTATCATTAATGGAATTAATGAAAAAATACCAGATACTTTTAAAGTAAAAAAGAAATTTTTAACTCCAATTGATTTAATAGAAAATGTAAGAAAACGTGATACATGGTTATCTCCAAAAGAATGGAAACCATTACTTCAAGAAAACATCCAAAAGGATATAGAAAATTATAAAGAAGATGGATTAGTTTTATTAGATTCGTTATGGATAATTAAATATTTAGCTGGTAAAATTGAAAAAAGCGATAAAGAAGATGAGGAAGAAATAGCTATATTAAAAAAACTATTAAAAAATTATCCAGAAATGGATTCTTTCTATATTGCTGTTAGTATGGAAGAAAGAATAAAAAGATTTCATGAAAGATCAAAATCAGGTAATGAAGTTACTGGTTCAGATAAGTTGATTATGGATGTAGATAAATTTGAAAGAAGAGAGCAAATTTATAAGAATATAGTATTAGAAAGTTTTCCAAATACTAAAATTATTGACACTACTAATATTAATCCAGAAGAAACAATTAAATTAATAATTAAGGATAAAAATTTTATTAAAGATATGTAAAAGAAAGAAGATTTTGAGAGCTTATCTCTCAAAATCTTCTGTTTTTGGTAATTTATTTTCTAAAAATTCATAATGCTCAGATTGAGTATAATCATGTTTTGGAACGCGAAGAGATTTTAAAAAACTTTGAACACCACTAATACCACCATCTTTTTCTATTTTTTGTAGCTTAGATAATGTAAGAGTTTGTATTTTCATATAACGATGAATTTCATATACAGTATCTCCAAGTCTATCTCTTTCAGTAATCAATACTAAATTATGGTCACCTAAAGTAAGCAAATCATCATTTTTATATCTATCAATTCTACCAGAGCCGAACTTATCACTTTCAATACGATGGTCTGTATATTTATGATCTTTTTTTAGTCTTCTAAATCGCTCTTTTTCAGATGGCGCAACTAATTCAACACCAGTTACTTGAGCATTTGGAAAAGTTTTTTCTAATACATCTATTTGTTCTATTGGATATTCTAATACTGCAATTTTTCCCTCTGAAAATGCTTTTTGTATATCTGAGGTTCTAATCGCAGCAAATCCACCATGTGTTACAGGAGCAATGTTAAAATATTCTCCAGAATCATATTTTTCTTGCATTATATCTAAATCGACATGCCTTGAACCAAACTCTCCAGGTCTTGATGCTCTACTTCTGTCGAAAGGAATATGTACATAATTAGCAGGGTATAACATGCCAAGCAATGCACATGTTGTTGTTTTACCAACACCACTTGCACCAGATATTACAAGAATTTGATCATTACCACGTTTTATTACATCGAATTTTTTCATACTTATCATCCTTATATAAATATTATAAAGTAATTGTACTATTTTATAGGAAAAATGTCAATAAAAGGAAGTTATTATGACAACTTAGTAATATAATAAAATACCTCACTTAATTTAATAAAATAAGTGAGGATTTTAAATAAAAGTTATCTAATAATAATATGTTTGAAAAATCTTTCTTGATATTCTGTGAGAGCATTAATTTGTTCATCTGTATAATCAACATTTTCAGGAACAACAATAAGTTTGTCGTCATCATCGGTTAAACGATGTAAGACTGCAATACAAACACCTTCAAAAGATTCAACAGGGTCAAAAACTCCAAGTATATAGGCATCTAGTTCTTCACCATCGCCACTTACTGTATTAGGAATGTATCCATAGTTATTTGGATATATAAATCCCCACTTTGGATGTTTTGAGCCCATTTTTCTGTCAACTGTTACTGTTACTTTTTTGCCAATATATTTTTTGAAATCGTCCATTTTAATCCTCCTAACATTATGATAACTTTTGCTTAAATATATAGAAATTATAACATAAAATATTGATTTTCTCAAGTTTTAGTAGAAAAACGGTTCAAAACAATTGCAAAATCTATAAAAAAATGGTATTATATTTTAGTTAAAAAGAAGTTATATAGATTGGAAAAGAAAATGATAGATAAAGAGGAAATAAAAAGAGTATCTGATACAATAGAAATTGTGAAAAACAATATAAAAGAATATGAAATATTCTATAGTAATTTATTAAAAGGAAATGCCGATGAACAATATATTCAAAATATGAGTAAAGAATATAGCAATAAGTTAAAAAATTTAAATAAAGCAATTTCTATACCATATTTTGCTCGAATTGATTTTAAAGAAAACAATGTTAACAATGAAAGAAAAATTTATATTGGTAAAACAGGAATTTTAAATGATAAATATGATGTAATAGTTACAGATTGGAGAGCACCAATTGCAAGTATATATTATGATGGACAATTAGGAAAAGTTAAATATGAATGTCCAGAAGGAATTATAGAAGGAGATTTGACTAAAAAAAGAGTTTACAATATTGAAAATTCAGAATTAAAAGATTATCAGGATATTGATATAACTACTAATGATGAATTTTTACAAGAATGTCTTAATGAAAATTCAGAAGCTAGATTAAAGAATATCATTTCTACTATACAGTCAGAGCAAAACAAAATTATAAGGGCTAAAATATCTAAAACACTTATTGTTCAGGGAGTAGCAGGTTCAGGAAAAACAACAGTAGCATTACATAGAATTGCATATTTAGTATATACATATGAAAAAGAATTTAATCCGGATGAATTTTTAATAATTGCTCCCAATAAATTCTTTTTAGATTATATTTCAAATGTTTTGCCTGATTTGGGTGTAGACTATGTTAGACAACAAACTTTTGAAGAGTTTATGCTTGAAAATATTGAGGGTAATATTGAAATAAATACAGTAAATACTGAATTATCTAATATAGTAAATAAAAATGGAAATATTGATTTAATTAAGGATTCAGCAAGTTTCAAATCATCTTTAATATTTAAAGATATAGTTGATGTATTTATTAGTGATTTTTTGAATAATAATTTGCCCAAAGAAGATTTTAAAGTAACTGATATAATAGTTTTTACAAATGAAGAAATTAAAAAAATGTTTATGGAACTTTATAAAAATAATTCTGTAAATGATAGTAAAAGAATGTTAAGTGGAATATTACAAAAAAGATTAAGTAATATTTCTGATGAATTGATAGACAAATTGACTAATACAAGAAAAAAGAAAATAGATGAAATAGATAAAAACTTAGATGAAGAAGAAATTAATAAAATAAGACTAAATATATTTAAAGAAACAGAATATGAGATCCAGCAACTTTTTAAAGGAGGAAAAAAATTAGTACAAGATTATTTAAAGAATTTTAAAGTTGAAAAAGCATTAACACTTTATAAAAAATTAATAAATAAAAAAGAATTTTTTGAAAAGTATATAAGTGATGATTTATATATGTATATTTTAGACAATTTTAAAAGAAATGTTAAATTAAAGAAAATAGAATATGAAGATTTAACACCATTGTTTTATCTGCAAAATAAATTTTGGGGAAATATTAATAAGCTGAATTTAAAACATATAGTAATTGATGAAGCCCAAGATTTAGGGGAGTTTCAATTTTATATATTTAAAGAGATTTTAAAACCAAACGTGTCTATGACTATCTTAGGAGATATAGCACAGGGTATATATTCATATAAAGGAACGAATAATTGGCAAAAATTAAATCAAAACGTATTTGATAATCAAGCATCAATTGAGGTTTTAAAAGAAAGTTACAGAACTTCTATGGAAATTATGAATGAAGCGAATACAATAATAAATAAAATTGAGGATAATGAAAATATTATTCTAGCACAGCCAATTGAGAGACATGGAGATAAAGTAGAACATTGGAAAGTTGATAGCGAAAATAGTAAAATTATAAAAATATGTGAAATAATAAAAAAACAATTAGAAGTCGGACATATAAATATTGCAATAATCACAAAAGATTTTAATGAAAGTATAGAGTTATATAAAGCAATTACGAATTATGGAATTAATGTAGAATTAATATCAGAAAATTTGGATAAATATACTGGAGGTACAATTATTATACCTTCTTATTTATCAAAAGGTTTAGAATTTGATAGTGTAATTATTTCAGATTCTAATAAATATAGTGAAAATATTCTAGATACCAAATTATTGTATGTGGCTTGTACAAGAGCAATGCATACACTTGATATTATAAGCAAATAAAAATTAATATAATTACAAAAAATAGAACTTTAGACTTGAAATTATGTATAAGTAATTATATAATTAGTTTAGTAAAATGAAATATTGCGAACAATGTTCACAAATTGTTCGCAGGAGATAAATACTGATAATAAAATAAATACTATAAATACTATATATATTAAATGTTACTTGTCCGTGAAAACCATAAAATACCAATAATACTATAAATACTATATATACGGATAATACTAAAATGGACAGAACATGTGGAAGTGGCAAAAAATACAAGAATTGCTGTGGAAAGTAGTATAAAATATTGATATTTAGAGTTAACATTTTTTGTGCTAGCTCTTTTTTATTTGCTAATTTGTTGGAAGATAAAATTTTGAGAAGATAAAATTTTGAGAAAATGTTGATAAAAAAAATGTATTATGATATAGTAATATTGAGTTATTGGACAAAGGAGGAAATATGGAAAAAGCAGTACTATTTGAACATAATGAACGAGCATATAAGATGCTAAAAGAATCATTAAGAAATAATAAATGTACAACAATTAATCACGCAACAGGAACTGGAAAATCATTTATTGCTTTGAAGTATTTGTATGAGAATAGAGACAAAAAATATCTTTACCTAGCGCCAACATATCCAATCATTGAACAATTATTAGCAGATTGTTATAAAATTGGATTAACTCCAGATGATATAAATATAGATGCTATGATATATAGAACCCTTTTACAAATGGATATGGATGAATTATACAAGAAATATGATGGAATAATTTTTGATGAATATCACAGAACAGGAGCAAGGGAAACTTATAAAAGGATAAAACAATTAAAATTAAATTTACAAAAGGGTAATGATTCAAAAAAATTCATAGGGCTTACTGCTACACCAGTAAGATATCTTGATGATGAAAGAAATATGACACAAGAAATTTTTGATGGAAATGTTGCTTCAAGTATTTCTTTATCAGAAGCAATGTTGGAAGAATTATTGCCAGTACCTTTATATATAAATTCAAAAATAGCTTGTAGAGATGAATTTAATAGAGTTGCAAGACGAGTTAGTAAGTTAGCACCAACAAAAGAAAAATATCAATTAGAGAAAAAATTAGAACAAGTAGGAAGAAAAATCAATAATGGGACAACTGATAATAAGAAAATGATTAGCCAGTATATCAAAGAAAAAAATGGTAAATATATAATTTTTTGTAATACAATACAATCACTTGAAGAAGTATATAGAGATGTAGATAATTGGTTTTCTGAATTAGGAATGATAAAAAAATATAAAGTTTATTCAAATCAAGTAGACGAAGAAAATAGAAAAAAAGGATTAAAACAAAGAAAGAGTAAAGAAGTAAACCAAGCTAATTTAGATGGGTTTAACAATGATGAAGACGGAATATCCGTTTTGCTGTGTGTAGATATATTAAATGAAGGTGTACATGTTGATGGAATTGATGGAGTTATTTTATTGAGAAGAACAACATCACCAATTATCTATTTTCAACAAATAGGTAGAGCATTATCATTTTCTGGTAGGCATAAACAAATAAAAATATTTGATTTAGTTAATAATTTTGGAAATCATAATGCAATAGATTCAGTTTATAGAGAATTTCAAGAAGAAATGAAAAAGATGATAGAATTACATCCAGAAAAAGCAGAACAATATCAATCAATATTGAATAGATTTAAAATTATGGATGAAACTAAAGAAATTCTTGATGAATTAAATGAGATAAATGAACAAGTAACACCAAAAAAGATTATAGCTTCAAAAATTAATTATTCACTAAATTTATTAAAAGAAAAAATAGAAAGTGATAATGAAATATTTCATTTATTTAGTGATGAAGATACACAAAATGCATATACAACGATTTCAAAATATTATAAATATGTTGATAATGAGCAATTTAAACAATTACTAGCGTTAGGTATTATATTACCAGAAGAATTATCAATGTCATATGAAGAAAGACTAGAACAATTAGAAGGATATAACAGCATAAAAGAGAAAGAAGAAGCAGAATATGATTTGTGTATCGAACGATTTGCTGAGTTTATATCTGAAAATGGAAGAAGACCTGAATTTAATTCAGATGATACTGAAGAAAGAAAATTAAATCAAAGATATTTAAATTGTATATCTGACTTAAGTCAAGAGCAAAAAATAAAAGTAAAAAATTGTATGGAAGCTAATAATATAGAATTTAAAGCTTGGGAAAAAGTTTTGCTAGGTGAAAAAGTATCTGGAAAAGATATAGAAAATATTATAGAAATATCTAATAAATATTTGAAAGAGTGTCAAATTTTACCAGAGTATATCCAAAGTGCTATAATGAAAATTATATTAAATTACGATATAATGCAAAATGATCAGTTATTTTCAATATTAGAACAGTCTGAAAAAATAGAAAACGAATTGAGAAACCAAAAAGAAGAAAAAAGAGCTGAAAGACTTTCTAAAATAATGGGTGTACTAGAAAAAAATGCAACATTAAATGAAGAAGAATTAAAAGAAACAGGTATTGTAGATAAGATTATGGAATTAAGACCAGCAGACAAAAATTACTTAAGAATGAGATATTCTGTTATAAAGAGGAAACAATATCAAGAAATGATAAGAGGAACAGAAAAAAATGATTTAATGTCATTTTGCAAAAGAATGCGAACAATAAAAAGTGAGGAATTTGAAAGCTATTTTTCTAGTGTAGAGCAAGAACAGGAGATGTATGTTACATTAAAAGGAATAATAGAATTTATGACCAAAAATGGTGGAAAATTACCAAATAAGGAAAGTGATAATGAACTTGAAAGAAAATTAGCAACTCAATTAAAAATATATATGGATAATGGATGTATTTTTGATAATTTTACTAATCTAGAATTCGATATGCAAAGTCAATGGTATTCGCCAGAGAAAATAATGTATGACATTATATTTCAAAATTTTAAAGAAAGCGATATAAAATTGGCAATATTAAGAAATATAGAATTTTTTAGTAAGAATGGACATAGAGCATTAAAGAATAGTCAAGATGAAGAAGAAAGAACAATTGCAATTGAATATGAAAAAAAATGTATAGCTAATATGGGACAAGATAAAATCGCCATTTTAAATAAAGTATTTAATGGTAGAAAAAATATACAAAAGACTTGTGAAGCTTATATAAATAATATAAAGGCAAAGCAAGAAGAAAGGGGCTAGTATGGAATTTGAAAAATTATCAAAGCTAACTATAGAACAAAAGAAAGAAATTTTATCTGACTTAATAGAAAATGATGTTAGTTATTGGAAAAAAGTATTAATTTTAATGGCAATGATAGACGAAGATGAGGATACAGAATTAATAGACTTAGTTATTGAGCATAAAATAGAAGAAATTAATTTAGCAAATAAAAAATATAATTTATCTTTGGAATATAATGAAATAAATAATAATGGACAAAGAAGTTATGCTTCAGTAATAGAGAAAATCCTTAATGGAAGTAATGATATAAAATATAGTAAGGCTTGTAAAGAGGTATTGGAAATATTAAAATATATACCAGATGATTATTATAATAGAATTAATAAAGAATTTCTTGAAAGATTAGAAAAAAATGCAGATACAAACCATAATTTATTAATTACAAAAAATACGGAATTTAATAGTTTAGATATTTTAAATGAAACAAAAGAAATTTTATCACTTATAAGTATTAAGTTCTGGAAAGTAAATGGAAGAAATGTCGAAGTCATTGAAATTTTTAATAAGAAGGAGAAATAATAGATGAAATCTAAAGATTATGAATACCAATATTCGAATGAAGAATATGAAATTTCAGCCAAAAGAAAAGACGAATTAATAAAAAAATTAAAAAATCAAGTTCGAAAAGGATTTATTGCACATCATCAAATATTAGATATAGGTCAGAACGATGATGAATTAGAATTTTTATATAATTGGCTAGATGATAATGATATAGAAATTAGAGGAATAAATGGAACAATAAGTGGAGAAATTCCTAATTATACTCATATACCAAAAATGGGACAAAGTTTTACACCAGAAATATTAGATGATGCAGAGCAAGAAAGATTGTTTTGGAAATTAAATGATTTTACAAGTAAAGATATAGAAGATAATATACCTGAATATCAAGATGTTAGAAATAAATTAATTGAACATAATATTAAATTAGCAAAATGGATTACTAGCTGGAAAGGTATTACAAAAATTCCAATACCATTAGAAGATAAATATCAAATGGCATATTTAGGGCTTATGGATGCTGTTGATAAATTTGATCCTTCTTTAGGATATAAATTTTCAACATATGCAAGTAAAACTATATATAGAAGAATTATCAGAGAAGCATATAGAGAAGATGGAGAAACTAAGCAAAATATTGTTGTTAATGAGCAGTTAGCAATGATTCCAGATATTGAGAATCAAATACTTGTTAGTTTAGGAAGAGAAGCTAAACCATATGAAATTGCAGATATTTTAGGTGTATCATTAAAAAGAGTATATGAATTAGAAAATTTAAGAAAATTAAAGAAAAAAGATAGTTTGGAACAAATTGAAAGTGATAGAAAAAATATAGAAAAAATTTCTGGACAACTTTCAGATGGAGATAAAATAATTCAATCAGATGCTGGATATATAATGGATGGAGTATATATGGATGAAGAAGATATACTTCCTTTAGGATTTAGGAAAAAAGACAGAGTTAATGATAGAGCAATGACAGGAATGTTAAAAGAAGATATAATACAAGTATTATCAACACTAACTGAAAGAGAGGAAGGAATATTAACAAAAAGATTTGGACTACTTGATGGAAGAGCTAGGACTTTAGTCGATATAGGAGGAGATTATAATGTTTGTAAAGATAGAATTAGACAAATAGAAGCTAAAGCATTAAGAAAATTAAGACATCCATCAAGAGCTAAACGACTACTACCTTATCTTGAAGGAATTGATGAAGACGAATATGAACAAATATAAGTATTATAGAAAGGATTAGATATGAATAAAGATAAATTTAATGAATTACTAGAAAAATCAAAACAAGATTCTAAAAACGATTTTCTTCGATTTGTTACAGGTATTTATAATGTTGATGAATGTGTATTTGATCACATCTGGGAAGTTCCTATAATTGCACCATATGAAGGAGATGCTTTAATTACAACATCATTATCTACGAAAACAGAAGATGAATTGTTGGATATAGTTGATGAGTTTATTGCAGCAGAATTAGGAGATGAAGATGGATGCTTTATTTCACTTAGTAAGATGGAAAGTTTATTTTCGGATGAAGAACTTGAAGAATGGAAGAAGAAGTTAGATAATGGAGAAATAAATTTAGATTATAATGCGATTATAGTTTATAATGAATCACAACTACAAAAACAATATAAAGAATTAATAAAAGCAAATTCTGTAAATGCAAATCCAAAAACACAAGAAGAAATAGATCAAATATTTGTTGATTATTTAAAAGGTGTTATAACTCACGAAAGATGCCATTTAAATGCTAACTATTTAGTGATAGAATTAGACAAATTTGTAAATGAAGGAACAGAAGAAATAGAAATTGCTACTTCTGAGGTAAATGGAGTTTCACTAACAGATAAAGAAGAAAGCGATATAATAACTGCAGACACTGATACGGCAATTATAAACAAATATAATGCAGAAAGAAATGAAGTCTTTATAGATACTTTAAGGCAAATGATGAATAATTATCAAGAAGGAGATTCTGTTGAAGATTGTTTGTATAAAATAATTAAAGATAGAAATGGGAAATCACAGTATGAAGCTTTTGATGATAAAGAAGTTCTTGCAATGTATACTTTATTTGCAGATGAATTAACAGAATGGGCAACTTTTGGAGCATATGATTTTGTTAGAGAAAATAAATTGCAAAAAATGATTACGAAAGTATGTGGAACAGATATGCCGATATCATCCTATAAATTAAAGAAAAAAGTTGAAGAATATGCAACATCCTTGGAAGAAGGAGTATTATCAGATAAACAAATTGAAATGATTGAAATGCTGGGCTTTACTATTAGCAGAAAAATAGATAAAACAGATATGAAAGAAGTTGCAACATCTGAAAAAGCTATGGGAGCTTTTTCTGGAAGTTTATTAGATGTGAAAGCATTTATGCAAAGGATGCAAAAAGGAGATAATTCACAAGATAAGTAGAAAGGAAGATTTGATATGGAACAAGAATTTTATGAAGTAGCAGTTGAAATAAATTCAATATTTGATAATATGTCCATAGAAGTGTTAAATAAAATTCCATTAAAAGTTCGTGATTTTTTTAAAAACAATGCTTCAACTACATATAGTTTTACATATGATAAAACAAAGAGTTTAAATGAGCAAAACATTAAGGATAAAACAAGAGGGATTATTGCAATTCTATATCGTGATTATATATGTGATGAAATTGAAAAAAAAGAATACAATGATATGTATACTGAATACTTAAATAAAAAAGAAGAAGAAAAAAGAATTTTGTATAATCCAGATGATATATTTAAAAAAGCAAATGTTGAAAATACGAATTATTTGGAAGTTATTGACAATAAAACAAGTTTAATAAAGAGAATTTTTAATAAAATATTAAAATTTTTTAGAAAATAGTTAGAAAAACCGACAATCTCATTTGAGAATGTCGGTTTTTCGGTTCCAATAATACTCCTCCTTTTATCAATAGATAGGATTATATTTGTTATGATTTTTTTCAACACGTTTTCTCACTTCTGCCTGGTTTGTCACATCAGGCCATACAAACTGAGCCAATCCAAGCTTTGCAGCTCTAAATCGTTCGCTAGACACCTTAGACCTAGGAAGGCACTGTTCATAGTGCTGACAAATGATGACAATAAAAGAATCATGACCAGTATTGAAAGTTTCGTAACCTACGACAATCCAAGGATATCTTTCAATACAAGACGAACGCTCACGAACTTTAGCACAGCCTCCTTCTTCATCACTTGCTGCAGAGAGATGCTGACATTCTTTACCAGCACTAGCACATTTATGTGTTCCAAACAGAGTAGAAGAAACGAAGCTGATATTGGTAGGGATAACAGTGTAGTAATAAGTGTCATTTTCCTTCAAAACGAAAGAAGGCGTATGACTTTTTCTGATTTCCTTTAATTCCTCAACAGTAATTGTCCTAAAAGGAAAAGAAATCTCCTTGACAGATGTTGAAATTTCCTGTTTGCTGACAACACGGTCTGGCTTACCTGTTTTTTCATTAACACTTAGTGTTACCTTATTGACTACTGTAATCTCGTCTGCGAGAAGTGCGGCTCTGTCATCAAGCCGAACGTTTTTGATTGAAACATAAGTTTCATCCTTGGTCACAAAAGGGGCAGTTGCTGTATTATCCATAAGTATCCTCCTTATTATTGGTGAGATAACAATCTCTTTTTATCAATGTGCATACTCTGTACCTTATAGTACATCAAATATATTATAACATATTATGTAAAATTCGTCAAATTCCTGATTTGCATAAAGTACAAAAATGACATACATTTTTAAAATAATAAAAATGTATGTCATTTTTGTAAAATAGTTATTTAGATGGAAAATTCTTTCTCAATAAAGGATAAGAAAAATCTCTTAGAATGATTGCTCGAGCTTCATCAAGTGTAGTTGCATCAGGAACTAGATATTGTGCTAAGTTTAATTTCATTTGATCAATTTCTTCTCTAGAATATTTTTTGTGTGGGTCAGATTTTTCGAAATGTAAGCACTTACATACTACTAAAGCTTCATCTAAACGATTAAAGCGCTCATAACCAGAAGTAATAAAGCTATATTTCTCAATCATACAGTTAGATGTTGACCATCTTCCTTTTTCCCTTAAATTATCTTTAGGAAAGAGATCTCGAATTTTTGCACATCCTCCATTTTCATCACTTGCAGCAGAACAATGTTTACAATCAAAACATAAGTGTTCTCCTAATCCAAAGTTACTTGAGGAAACACCACCCTTAAGCAATTCCGTAAAGAAAAGATGACCATCAATTTTAAGCAAAAAACCTGGAATTAAGCTAATACGCTTTTGAAAGCATTCACTGGGCGTAATTTCAACTAAGGGGTAATCTGTTACTTCAGTTTTTTTTGTTCCATCTTCATAAAAGATAAGCCGCTGTTTGCGAATAGAAGTTGTACCATTAAGAAAGGTTTTTCCTCTAACATGCTTAACTGCATTATCATGGGTGCAATTGCTCATAATAAGCCTCCTATTTTCTTAAGATTTATAAGTTAAATCTAAAAAATAATGCATAAAACTACAGGATAAATTATACCATATTATGTTAATAAAGTCAATTTAGTCAGACTATATATTACAATTTGTCACAAAAATACTAAAACAATCATATTATGTAGTATAAAACAAAAAAAGGAGGATTACAATGTTTACACGAAGATATAAAAAATGTTATTGCATGAATAACAGTGCATGTAGCACAAGCAATGATGTAATCGAAGACAAGTGTAATGATGTATGTCCATGTGCATACGAAGAATGTGACAAAAATGAATGTGAATGTGGATTTGATGAAGAATATGAAATGGGAGTGTTCCCAGAAAATCCAATGTTAGCACAAAGCTATGTTCCTTGGCAATTTATGGATAAGACATTTAAACCTTGTGTTGGATTAAGGATGGGTACTATTTTTCCTGAATTAGTAAGCCCATATATGCCTTGCCAATCTATGAGAACTAACGAATTTATAGAGGCAACAAATACAATTGGAAAGGGGTGTAACAAATGCTAAATGAAGAAAACAGAAACTGTGGTTGTATGATGAATAATTATGCAAATACATCATCATTTATGAACAACAATAATAATATGTCAAGTTGTGAATGTGACCAATTCAATGCAACAAGAGCAGAAATGCTAGAAAGAATTAAATGTTTAAATTTTGCTATAGTTGAGTTAGGATTATACTTAGATACTCATCCGGAAGATGAAAGAGCATTATGTTTACACAGAAAATACAGCAAAGAATATAGAGAATTAACAGACAAATATCAAAAAGTTTATGGACCTCTAACAATTAAATTTCCATGTAACAAATGGAGATGGCTTGAAGAACCATGGCCTTGGGAAGGAGGAGATTTTTAGATGTGGACTTATAACAAAATATTAGAATATCCTGTTAATATAAAATGTACAGATCCTCGTCTTGCAAAAGTAATAATCAGTCAATACGGAGGTCCAGATGGAGAGCTTGCAGCTTCTCTTAGATATTTATCACAAAGATTTGGAATGCCAGATGAAAAGGCAAAAGCTATATTAAATGATATAGGTACAGAAGAATTAGCTCACTTAGAAATGGTAGGAGCAATAGTTCATCAATTAACAAAAAATGCTTCAATAGAAGAAATAGAAGCAGCAGGACTAGGACCATATTACACAGATCATGGTGTAGATGTATACCCACAATCTGCTGGAGGAACACCATTTACAGCATCATATGATGCGGTACTAGTAAGGAGAATGTTGAAAGCTTAGAGTAGACAACCATTCACCTAAATTAATTTTTGAGATAAAATGCATAAAACCTATTTTAAACTTGAACAAAGGAGAAATAGGTTATGAAAAACAAATTTAAAATAGATGGTTTATGGATACCATATCAAATTTTAACAGACAAAAATTTAAGAGATAAAGAAAAAATAATTTATTCATTAATAATATTTTTTAGTAATAATAAAGGATATTGTAGTATAAGAAATAAATATTTAGAAGATTTATTAAATAGGTCAACTAAAAGAATTTCTAGTATAATAAATTCACTACAAGATAAAAAGTATATACATATAGTTCCTAGAAATAATAAAGAAGATAGGAAATTATATCCATTAATAAATGTAGATGAATCTAGTGAGAAAGTACCATTTAAAGGCTTATTTATACCTATAAAGGTACTTGCAGATAATAATATAATGACAAAGAAAAATTTATATATTCAATTGTTTTGTATTATAGTAATGTTCGTAAACAATGTACATTGAACAATGAAAATTTTCACGAGATTTTTGGTGTAACTAAAAATCAAATATCAAGAATTGTAAATAGTTTGAACAAAAAGAGATATACTTTTAATGACTATTTCTATAAAAATAATCATAAAGAGATTTTATATAGAAAGATTAAACCTATACGCAAAAATGATGATTCCTATTGTGAAAAAGTTCAAGATAAGTATAATCAAAAAGTTCAACAAGGTATACTTGAAAATGTTAATGTATTAAAAAGTAAAAATAATAATTATAAAAAATATAATGGATTTCATAATTATGAAGGTAGACAATATTCAAAAGAGTTTCTAGAAAGTTTATATGCTAATGAATTTTAAATAAAGGAGTACAGTTTTGTATTCCTTTTATGTTTTTAGAAAAATGTTATAAATTTGATTGACAAAAGAACTAATGTTTGATAACATATAGAAAATTTGAAAGAAGGTAGATATAATATGGATAACAAATTAATTGGAAATGAAAAAGATATTATATTTTATACTGATGAAGAAGGAAATACTAATATAGAAGTTATTTTACAAAATGAGGATATTTGGCTTAATGCACAATCAATTGCGGAACTGTTTAATGTTAATGACAAAGCAATTTATAAACATATAGCTAATATATATGAACAAGAAGAATTAGAAGAAGTTTCAACATTCTCCATTTTGGAGACTATTGGAAAGAATGGACATAAATATAAAACGAAGTATTATAACTTGGATATGATTATTTCAATTGGATATAGAGTAAATTCAAAGAAAGCAGTAAAATTTAGGCAATGGGCAAGCAAAATAATTAAGGAATATATAATAAAAGGTTTCGTTTTAGATGATGACAGATTTCTAAAAGGTGGGAAAGTAAATCAGCAATATTTTGATGAGTTATTAGAAAGAATAAAAGTAATTAGAACAAGCGAAAGAATGGCTTATCAAAAAATAACAGATATATTTATAGCAACATCTATTGATTATGATAAAAAGTCAGAAGAAGCTTATACATTTTTTAAAACAGTTCAAAATAAATTACATTATGCAATAACAAGCCATACCGCAGCTGAATTAATCTATGAAAGAGCAAATGCAGAAAAAGAAAATATGGGATTAACTACTTGGAAAGAAGCACCAAATGGAATGATATACAAATATGATGTTGGAATAGCAAAAAATTATTTAGATGAAGCAGAGTTAAAAAAATTAAATAATCTAACTAATTTATTTTTAGATTATGCAGAAGCAATGGCTGAAGATAATCAAGTAATGACAATGCAAGATTGGATAAATGAGACTGATAGCCTATTGAAGTTTAGAAAGAAGGAAATATTACAAGATTCAGGAAAAATTTCTCATAAACAAGCTATTGAAAAAGCCGAATATGAATATGAAAAATACAAAATTATTCAAGATAGAAAGTTTTTATCTGATTTTGATATGTTACTTTTAGGAACGGAAAATATTAATAAATCTCAAGAAAATAAATGATAATGGAATATTGAATTGGAGGTAGATAATTTGTTGTAATTGGCTTAAATAAAAGGATTGCAAATATAAAATACACCGAAGTGTATGCACTCTGCAAGTTATCTGTGAAAATATTTCCTCAGCAGAGGAGTAGAAAGCTTGACTTTTTAGCTGTTAACAGGAAACACTCTTCTTTCCTTATCCTGCCATATGTAAAATAAATGTAAATAGTTGAGGATATAAGTTCTTAACTATTTTTTTGTCACAAAGGTTAAGCGAAAAAGTAAATTCAGGTTTAAGATGAAAGACTAAATGCTATATAAGTAGAATTTACTTTTTCAATTAAATGATGAATTGAAAATTTAGAAGATATGTTGAAAAATAAAGTTTAATGTACTATAATGTCGATAGTAATGGTTATACGGATTTTTAATAATATTTGACAATATATATATTCGCGAAATTTACAAGCCATTATATAGATAAATATAAAAAAGGGGAAATATAATATGAGTAAAAATAAAATGATGAATGTTTTGGTACTTGGTGCATCAGGTGCAGGAAAGAGTACTCTTATAAAAGCGATTTCAGGTGCAGAAGTTATGACAGGTGTTGGAGAGGGAAATACACAGAAAATAGATGTATATGAATCAGATACTTGGTCAATTAGATGTATTGATACAAAAGGCTTTGAATATAATATTTTTGAGCAATGGAGAACAATTCGCCAAGTAAAAAAATATACTAAATCACAATTAGCCAATATTGAAGAAACACAAAATAATGAAATCGGAGTAGATGCAGTGTGGTATTGTGTTGAGGGAACAGCAAGAAGAACATTTACACATAATATTACATTAATGAATAAAGCGATAAAAGGGTGGAAAAATATTCCTGTTTTTGCAGTTATTACAAAGTCATATTCTGAAAAAGATATACCAGAAAATATAGAGGCTTTACAACAAGCATTTGCTAAATTAGGTGGCGTAAATTTTAAAAAAATTATCCCTGTTGTTGCCGAAGAATATGCAATAAATGATGAAGTTAAAGTTGCTCCAATGGGAATAGATGAATTATGTTTAAATACATTAGATTGCTTAGATGAGGCTAAAAATATAAATAAAGAAAACCGAGAGAGAATGGTTTTAGAACAAAAAAGGTTTACTGCAAATGCAACTACAATAGGAGCAACTGCAACAGCCTTTACAATAGGTGCTATACCATTAAATTTCGCAGATTCTCAAATGCTTGTGCCAATAGAAGTAGGACTAACAACAGTTATATTTAAAATCTATGGAGTAAAAATATCAAATGAAATAATAAAAACAATTATTGGATCATCGGCAATTACTTTGGCAGCGAAACAAGTAGTAACTTTTGCAAAAGGTTTACCAATTGCAGGAGATATTGTAAATGGTACTGTGGCAGGAGCATTTGTGTTAGCATTAGGAGAAGGTGTAATAGCAGTATCAGAGGGAATATACACAGGTAAAATTGATCCAACACAAACTGATAGAATTGCAGAAGTTATAGGAGAAAACATTAAAGATAATCCAATAATTAAGGCTACAATGGAATATTTTGAGAAAAATTCAGATAAAATTTCAGGAAAAACTCCAAAAGAGATATTTAATGAAATTAAAAAGTCTGTAAATAAAAAGAAGAAATAGAAAGAGGTAGTTATTATGAAGGAAAATAAAGAAGTAAATAATGAAAAAATACTTGAAGAAAACATTGATAAAGTTGAAGAAGTGAAAAAAGAAAAGAAACATTCAAAATTTACTAAAAAGATAATGTTATTCATTGGAGTAATAGTTCTAATTATTGTTGCAATTAGTTTTATGAGAGTACATAATGAAAATAGACTTACAATTACAACAAAAAGTTCATTAGAAAAGATAATAGAAATAAATAAACTATCAACAATAGAATATACATATAATGCCATCGTAACAAAATATAAAAATGATGAAGTAAAAGATGATAATGTTGAATATTATGTAGCATATAACGGAAAAGTTACTGCTGGAATTGATTTCAATGAGATAAATATTGATGTTGATTATAAAGAAAAGAAAATTTATATAACACTCCCAAATGTTGAAATACACGAAACAAATGTAGATATGGGAACATTGGATTATATTCACGAGAAGAATACATCTGAAAAAGATAGTATTTCACAAGAGGCATATAAATTATGTAAGAAAGATTTAAGAGAAAGGGCAGAAAATGAAACAGAATTATTAGCAAATGCAAATGAAAATGCTAAATCTGCAATAGAGGCATTGATTAAGCCTTGGATAGAATCTGTTGATAAAGAGTTTCAAATAGAGTTCAAATAAAAGGAGTGTTATAGATGAAAAAATTAAAAATTATTATTATAATTGGAATAATTGCTATTTTAGGAATTGGAATAGGATATATGTATGCACCAAAAAAAATAAATAAGCAACCTGAAATTTCTCAAGTAAGAGCAATTTGTAATTTGGCTACATTAAAAACATATTATCACAATGTAGCAAAAATAGAAAAAGGTAAGGATTGGATATTTCAAACAGATAGAGAACTTTGGATAGAATATACAGGAATTGCTACAATAGGAATCGATATGTCTATGGTAGAAATGAAAGTAGAAGGAAATAAAGTTATTGTTTACTTACCAAAAGCGAAATTATTAAGTATAGATATTGATGATAAAGAAATAAATGAAGATTCATATTTTTATTCAAAAGATAATATAGTATTTAAAAATCAAATTACTGCTGAAGAAGAAACACAGGCTATAAACGAAGCACAAACAAAGATGAAAAATAGTGTTGAAGAAAATAGTCAGTTATTAAAAATGGCACAAGAAAGAGCAAAAGACTTAATTGAACAATATATTATTCAATTAAGTGAATTATCAAAAACAAATTACAATATAGAATGGCAATATGGAGAATAGGATAATTGGATAATAGGAGAACTAAAAATAGTTCTCTTTTATTTTTTGAAAAGAGGGAATAAAACGATTATTTTAATAAACGGATTAAATTGATAGAATAGTAAATTACATGTATACATTTATAAAAAAATAACTTATACATCATTATTAAGTGACATAAAAATTTGCAAAAACCTTGCAAAATACTGCAGTATACATATCATTTTTTATATGATATATTTTTATTATCAAATATTATATTTAAAACAGAAGTCAAAACTGGCTTCTGTTTTTTCACATATGTAAAAATAATATTTGCTTAGGTTTTATGCATAAACCTATCTCAAAAAAATACTAATTTAAAGAGGTGTATGTATATGGAAAAAGTGAATTACAACATTAAAATTGAATATGGAAACCAAGATTTAAAAAATATCATACTACAAATATTTGAGGAATACTGTGCAAATAAAATCCTTTGAAAAGTTTAATACAACCATTTACATTTTATATTACTTTAGCTATAGTAATAAAAGGTGTATAACTTAAATGGTTGTCTAAACTTTAAGAGAAGGAGGTTAAATTGCAGAAGTTAGACAACATATACGAAAAGCAATTCTATGTTGGATTATATAAAAGATTATCAAGAGATGACAATGATGGAAAAAAAGAAAGTGAAAGTATATCGAATCAGGATAAAATCTTAAGACAGTATGTTGCGGAACTTTCAAAGAAAGAACCACAGAATAGGTTTATAATAGTAAAAGATTATACAGATGATGGATATACAGGAACAAACTTCAATAGACCAGGTTTTATAGAGATGATTAATGATATAGAAAATGAAATGATAAATATGGTAGTTGTAAAAGATTTAACAAGACTTGGTCGTAAAACGAATGAAGTACTTAGATATTATCAAGAATATTTCCCATCAAAAAAAGTTAGATTTATTACTGCAACAGAAGATACAATAGATACATATTACAAAGAAGATGATGATTTTATTCCTTTTAAAGCAGTAATGAGTGAACAATATCCAAAAGAAACTTCAAGGAAGATTAAGGCAGTAAAGATTGCAAAAGCAAAACAAGGTTTATTTCAAGGCAATACTGCTCCTTATGGATATAAAAAAAGTCCAAACAATAAAAATCAATTAATAGTTGACAAAGAAGTTTCGTGGATTATAAAAGAAATATTTGAAAAATACTCAAAAGGTTATACTCGTACAGAAATAGTAAAAAGCTTAAATGAACGAAATATTAAGCCACCTAGAGAATATTTAAATATAAAAGGAATAAAAGTAAATTTAGAAGGTTGGAAAGAAATTACAATAACAAGAATAGTTAGTAATCCAGTATATATTGGAACAATGGTTGGAGCAAAAACTGTAAAACCTAGTTTTAGACGAAAAGAGAGAATTATAAATACGAAAGAAAATCAAATAATTGTAGAAAATATGCACGAACCGATTATAGATGTAGAAACATTTAATAAATGTCAAATTTTAAAAGAGAAATTTAAGCATAATCGCAATAGAAAATATGATGACATTTTCAAAGGATTAATTTATTGCAAAGAGTGTGGAAGTATTTCGACATTAAAACATAAAGAAAAGCCTACCAAAAGTGGTAGAAAATGTGAAATAAATTCTTATATATGCTCTGAGGCTAATAAAGGGTTGAATAAAAAATGTAATAATACTAAATCTATAAGTAGTCGAAAGTTGTATAATATGATAATACCAATAATAGAAAAAGAATGTAAAAGTGTTTCTTTTAATGATAATGATATAAAAACTGTTATGAGTAACCTAGAAAAAAGTATCTATTATGAATGCCATAGATTAGAAGATGAAAAGCAAAGATTACTTATGCAAATAGAAAAGCTTAATGAACAAATAAAAACAACTTACAATGATAAACTTGAAAACATAATCAATAATGAAACTTTTTTGTCAATAAAAGAACAAAAAGAAAATGAGATCGAGAATTGTAAAAGACAAATTAATGACTTAGATAAAAAAATAGATATAGAAAAGTCAAAACATACTATAAGCTACAACCAAATAAAAAAGCTATCTGAGGAATTTTTAAGTGCAAACAATATAACTAAACCAATATTAAATAAATTAATTGACAAAATCGAATTTGATAGTAATCGCAATATAAATTTAAAGTTAGTATTTTCAAATATAAAAAGTGATTAAAATTGATATCCTTAAAAATACTGCAAATGCTGTTGTGGTTTTTATAAGGATACCTAAAAAAGTACCCTTACCGTTACAGCATCATATATTGCTACTAAAGGTGATGCAATTGCAAATTTACAAGAAGACTTAGCAGCAGAACAAAAAGCAAGAGCAACATATGAAAAATTAATTGATTTATCTAGAGATAATCCAGATGTAGTTGATCCTCTTCGTTTCTTAAGAGAAAGAGAAGTAGTTCACTTCCAAAGATTTGGAGAAGCGTTAAGAGGGGTGCAAGACAAATTAGGGGATAAAAAATTTTATATGAATGATGGAAGCTCAATTAATATGAATAAAAATGAATGCAATTGTGGACGATAGCAATAAAATAAAATCTACCTTTATAGAGGTAGATTTTTTGCGCCTAAAAATAATTTTATATAAAATATACAAAATAAAAAAAGATTATGCTAAAATATAAAAAAGGAGGAATTAAAAATGGAAGAAAAAAAGAACGAAAAACTAAATGAAAAAAGTAAAAAAATAACAAGAAAGATAGCTTTTGTAATATTAATGATATTATTAGTATTATATGTAAATGATTTAATTAGAATAAAATTAAATAAACCTGTAATATTTAGTATGTGGGGAAGAAAATATGAAGTAAATTATGAAGATACAGAAATGCAAATAGTAACATCATTAGAGGATAAAATAACACAAAATTCTGTATGGTGTGGAACATTTAATTTAATATGGAATGACTTAAAAAATGATTTAGCCAAACAAGACATAATATTCGAAGAACAAACTGAAAGTGTGAATAATTTAAATAAAGGAACATTTAGTACTAAAGATATATCAGAAGAAAGTTATTATAAAGTTTATGGAACGCCAAATAAAGAATTAAAAGAAAAAATTGAAAAAGCAATAAGAACAAAATTCAATGAAAAAAGTGATATATTAAATGATTTTAATTGGGAAGATGCAGAAGAGACTGATTACTTTTTATATGCAATGTTAAAAAAGGATTTTAAATTTGAAAAGGTTTTCACAGAACTGGAAAATGGAAAATTCGGAAATTTTGAAAATATAAAATATTTTGGAATAAATGAACAAACAGAAGAACAAGTAAGAAATCAAGTAAAAGTACTATATTACGAATCAAAAGACAATTTTTCAATAAAATTAACAACTCAAGGCAATGATGAAATAATTTTATCAAAAGGAAATAAAGGAGATAATTTTTTAGAAATATATAAAGAAATAAATGAAAAATCAGAAAAATATAAAGGGAATAGAAATTTTACAGAATTAGATAAATTAAAAATACCAAATATTAGTTTTAAGCTAAAAAAGGAATTTGAAGAATTAGAAAATAAACCATTTTATTTTTCAAATGGAAGAGAATATGTGATAACTAAGGCGCTTCAAACTATTCAATTTGAATTAGACAAAGAAGGTGGAAAAATAAAAAGTGAAGCAGGAATGATGGTTCAAGAAAATGCTACTGCTGTAGAAGAAGTAGAAAAAAGAGAATTTTATATAGATGATACATTTACAATATTTCTACAAGAAGAAGAAAAAGATTTACCATATTTTGCAGCAAGAATATCAAATATAAAAAATGTACAAAAAGATTAAAAATTCACATAAAATTCACATAAATAAAGTAAAATGCTAAAAATAAAAATTAAGGAGGAAAGATGTTACAACTAAAAAATATAACAAAAAACTATTTATCAGGGGATAATGAAGTAAAAGCTTTAAAAGGGATTGATTTAGAATTTAGAGAGAGTGAATTTGTATCTATATTAGGCCAAAGTGGATGTGGAAAAACAACATTATTAAATATTATAGGAGGATTAGACAGATATACAACAGGAGATTTAATTATAAATGGAAAATCAACAAAAGAATTTAAAGATAAAGATTGGGATACATATAGAAATCATTCTGTAGGATTTGTTTTTCAAAGCTATAATTTGATACCACATCAAACAGTACTATCAAATGTTGAATTAGCATTAACTATATCTGGGGTGAGCAAAGAAGAAAGAAGAAAAAGAGCAATAGAAGCATTAGAAAAAGTAGGATTAGGAGATCAGATTAATAAAAAACCAAACCAAATGTCAGGTGGTCAAATGCAAAGAGTTGCAATAGCAAGAGCATTAGTAAATGACCCAGATATATTATTAGCTGATGAACCAACAGGAGCACTAGATTCAGCTACAAGTGTACAGGTAATGGAAATTTTAAAAGAAATTTCAAAAGACAGATTAATAATAATGGTAACACATAATCCAGATCTAGCAGAAAAATATTCTTCAAGAATAATAAAATTGTTAGATGGAAAAGTTACAGATGATTCAAATCCTTACACAGCAAGCAAAAGAGATTTAGATAGAGCACGTACAAAAAAAGAAAAGTCAGGAAAAGCATCAATGAAATTCACAACAGCAGTACGATTAAGTATGAATAATTTAATGACTAAAAAAGGAAGAACATTTTTAACATCATTTGCAGGAAGCATAGGAATAATTGGAATTGCATTAATATTATCATTATCACATGGAATGCAATCATACATAAATAGAGTAGAAGAAGATACTTTATCATCATATCCAATAACAATTCAAGAATCAACAATTGATATGTCAAGTATGATGGAATCAATGATGGGAGAAGGCGAAAACGTAGAACACGAAGATGGAAAAATATATTCACGTGCAATTGTAAATGATATATTAGAAACAGTTTCGACCAAAATCCAAACAAACAACTTAGAAAAATTTAAAACATTTATAGAAAGTGATGAAAGCGACATAAAAAACTATATAAATGCAGTTCAATATAGTTACAATTTAGACTTGAATATTTATAAACAAGATCAAAATGGTAATATACAACAAGTAAATCCAAGTATAGTATTTGATAAATTAGGTTTTGGAGATATGATGCAATCTCGCCAAGAAACAAGTTCAATGATATCTGGTGGAACAACAATGACACAAACTGATGTATGGACAGAATTACTAGATAATCAAAAATTATTAGAATCACAATATGATGTGTTAGCTGGTAAATGGCCTAGCAAATATAATGAAGTTGTGTTAATTGTAGATGAGAATAACGAAATAAGTGATTATACACTTTATTCACTAGGAATAAAAGACGTAAATGAATTAAGTGACGCTATGGATAAAATAAAAAATGGAGAAGAGATAAAATCATCAGAAGAAATAGAAAGCTATTCATATGAAGATATTTTAAACTACAAGTTTAAAGTATTATTAAATACAGATTATTATAAAAAATCTGGAAATACATGGCAAGATATGTCAGATGATACAGAATATATGAAAGAACTAGTAAAAAATGCAGAAGAAATCTCAATTGTAGGAATTATAAAACCAAATAAAGAAACAGTTGCATCATCAGGTTCAGGGCTAATTGGATATAATAAAGAACTTAAAGAATATGTAATTAATAAGATAAATGAAGCTGAAATCGTAAAAGAACAAAAAGAAAATCCAGACATAAATGTATTTACAGGAATAGCGTTCCCAGAAAATACAGATGCAACATTTGATTATTCTCAATTATCAGATGAACAAAAAATGTATATGGCTACACTTTCACAAGAAGAACTTGCAGAATTAATGAAAACTTATTCAGCAAATGCAAGTGCTACATATGAAAGTAATTTAGAAAAATTGGGTGTAGTAGATTTAAACAATCCAAGTACAATAAATATATATCCAAAAGACTTTGAATCAAAAGATATGATTTCAAATATTAAAACAGACTATAATAACAAACAAACAGAAGAGGGAAAAGAAGAAAATGTTATAAACTATACAGACATGGTAGGAATAATGATGAAATCTGTATCAACAATAATAGATGTAATTAGTTATGTATTAATAGCCTTTGTTGGAATATCATTAGTTGTATCATCAATAATGATTGGAATTATAACATATATATCTGTACTTGAAAGAACCAAAGAAATCGGAATACTACGTAGTATTGGAGCGTCTAAAAAAGATGTTTCAAGAGTATTTAATGCAGAGACTTTAATAGTAGGATTAGTTGCAGGTTTATTAGGAATTGGAGTTACAGTATTATTAGATATTCCTATAAATATAATTATAAAATCATTAGTTGGAATTTCAGGTATTGCTAAATTACCTTGGGTAGGTGGAGTTATATTAGTTGCTATAAGCGTAATTTTAACTATGATTGCAGGTTTAATACCAGCAAAGTTTGCGGCTAAGCGAGATCCTGTTGAAGCTTTAAGAACAGAATAAAATTAGACAAATCAACATAAATATGATATAATATTTGTAAACTATATTTTAGGAGGTTTCTTATTGTGAACAAAAGGAAAAAAGAGCAGATTGAAAAAGCCAAACAGCGGTATTTGGAAACATTTAATAGCGAGAGAAGGTTTTTCAATGTGATAGATCAATACTCTGGCTACTGTGATTCGCCCCAAAAGACTTTAAAGACAATTCGTGCTATTGCCGAGAAAAAGAACATTCCCTTGAATGAAGCATTGTGCCATGTCTTTTTGGAGGATGAAGAGACTTTTGAGAGATATCGGGCGTTTAAAGAATCTCTGCTGGATTATCTGGAGGACGTGAAGACTTGCTTAGATCTTGAAGGCGATGACACGCCTATGGTGTTAGGCTATAAGCTTGGCTCCTATGTGGAACGGCTGAAAAGAAATTTGAAAAAAGTGTTGGAATTCCGAGGAAAAGATGGTAGCTGGATGCTTGGCTTGAAATACAAAGAGGATTATCTCCAGTATATTAAAAAATTGGAAAAAATTGCTGGATTGCCAGTAAACGTTGCTGGAGTGAATCACCTGATAAGCCAGAGGGTGGAGTACTTTGATTATGAAAGGAATGAAGCAAATAATCAGAGATTAAAAGAAACCTAAACAGGAATAAGCAATTGCTTCCTGTCAGAGTGTTAACAAAGTATATATAAATATTTTGTTAGCACTCTTTTTTTATGTAATATTTAATAATAAAAAATAATTCACACTAAGTTCACAAACTTAAGCTATAATAAAAAAGTAAAAGAGACCGGCCCAAAATTGATAAATTGACAAAAAAATGTAAATATGATATATTGGCAGTTATGAATTGAATTATAATTTAAGGAGAAAATTTATGAATAAAATAATACATATAGGAATGGATGTAGGTTCTACAACAGTAAAAATTGTAGTAATGAATGAAAGTTTAGAAGAAATATATTCATCATATGAAAGGCATTTTTCAGATACTAAAAATACAGTATGTAAAGTATTAGAAGAACTAGTAGAAAAATATAAAGACAATATGTTTACAATAGCATTAACAGGATCTGGAGCAATGAGTACTGCAAAATTTTTAGATGTACCATTTATCCAAGAAGTAGTATCATGTAAAAGAGCAGTAGAAAAATATATACCACAAACTGATGTAGTAATAGAACTTGGGGGAGAAGATGCAAAAATAATATACTTTGGCAAATCAATAGAACAACGTATGAATGGAACTTGTGCTGGAGGTACAGGAGCATTTTTAGATCAAATGGCCTCATTACTAAATACAGATACAGCAGGATTGAATGAACTAGCAAAAGGATATAAAACAATATATCCAATAGCATCAAGATGTGGGGTATTTGCAAAAACAGATGTGCAACCATTATTAAATGAAGGCGCAGCAAAAGAAGACATAGCTGTATCTATTTTTCAAGCAGTAGTAAATCAAACAATAAGTGGTTTAGCATGTGGTAGACCAATACGAGGAAATGTAGCATTTTTAGGTGGACCACTAAATTACTTACCAGAACTAAGAAAAAGGTTTGTAGAAACATTAAATTTAACACCTGAACAGACAATAGTTCCAGAAGAAGCACATTTATTAGTTGCTAAAGGAGCATGCCTAGATGCAAAAGATATGACGCCAATTACTGTAGAAAAATTAAAAAGTAAAATACAAGTATTAAAATCATCAAAAGATACAACATCTGAGCCATTAAAACCTTTATTTACAACAAATGTGGAATATGAAGAATTTAAAACAAGACACGAAAAAGATAAAGTGGCTAAAAAACCACTTGCTGAACATAAAGGAGACTGTTTTATTGGAATAGATGCAGGTTCAACAACATCTAAAATAGTAGTTACAGATAGAGAAGGAGTTCTTCTTTATTCAGCATATAAAGGTAATGAAGGAAAGCCACTAGAAAGCATCATTAAAATGTTGAAAGATTTATATGCAGTATTACCAAAAGAAGCGGTTATTAGATATAGTGGTGTAACAGGATATGGAGAAAAATTAATACAAACAGCACTAAATGTGGATTTAAATGAAATTGAAACAATAGCACATTATACAGCTGCTAAAAAATTCCAACCAAAAGTTACAAGTATTGTAGACATTGGTGGACAAGATATGAAATATATTAAGCTAAAAAATAACACTATAGATAATATAATGTTAAATGAAGCATGTTCATCAGGATGTGGCTCATTTATAGAAACATTTGCAAAAAGTTTAAATTTAAGTATTGAAGAATTTGTAAATGAAGCACTAGAAGCTAAAAATCCAGTTGACTTAGGATCAAGATGTACAGTATTTATGAATTCAAAAATAAAACAAGCACAAAAAGAAGGATATTCAGTAGGAGATATATCAGCTGGGTTATCATATTCTGTAATAAAAAATGCTATACAAAAAGTAATGAAAATAAGAGATGTAAAAAAATTAGGAAGTCACATCGTAGTACAAGGTGGAACTTTTTATAATGAGGCTGTTTTAAGAGCATTTGAATTAATAGTAGGTAGAGATGTTATAAGACCAGACATTGCAGGGCTTATGGGAGCATATGGAATGGCATTATTAGCATGTGAACAATATGAAGCAAATATGGATATGGAATATAAATCTACACTAGCAACAGTAGAGCAAATAGATAAATTAGACATACAAGTAACACACATGAGATGTAATGGATGTGAAAATCATTGTCAATTAACAATAAACAAGTTCAGTAATGGAAAAAGACATATATCAGGAAACAGATGTGAAAAAGGAGAAGGAATTGTAAATAAAAATTCAGAACTTCCAAACTTAGTAAAATATAAATATGATAGAATTTTTGGATATACACCATTAGAAGAAAAAGATGCTCCAAGAGGAACAATAGGAATTCCAAGAGTACTAAATATGTATGAAGATTATCCATTTTGGTTTACATTACTTACAAACTTAGGATTTAGGGTAATAATTTCGGAAAAAAGTACAAGAAAAATTTATGAAAAAGGAATAGAATCTATGCCTTCTGAATCTGTGTGTTATCCTGCAAAATTATCACATGGACATGTAATTAGTTTAATACAAAAAGGAATAAAAACAATATTTTACCCATGTATGCCATATTCTAGAAAAGAGTATTCAGATGCCAATAATAGATACAATTGCCCAATAGTAATATCATATTCAGAAGTATTAAAAAATAATGTAGAAGAATTAAAAGATAAAGATATTAAATTTATAAATCCATTTTTGCCATTTGAGCCAAAGCAATTAATGCAAAGAATGATGGAATTAGAAGAATTCAAAGAATATAATTTTACAAAGAAAGAATTAAAAGTAGCAATTGCAAAAGCAGAAGAAGAATATCAAAAATGCAGAGAAGATATACATAATAAAGGTAAAGAAACGCTTGAATACATAGAAAAAAACAATTTAAAAGGAATTGTATTATCAGGAAGACCATATCATATAGATCCAGAAATAAACCATGGAATAGATACATTAATTACAAGTTTAGGAATGTGTGTATTAACAGAAGATAGTGTTGCAGACAAAACATTACCAGAAAGACCACTTCGTGTAGTTGACCAATGGATGTTCCATTCAAGATTATATGCAGCAGCAGATTTTGTTGGAAGACATGATAACCTAGAATT